>JADGQN010000026.1 GCA_017881765.1 Syntrophobacterales bacterium
GCTGGAGAATATACCACTCTGGCACGAAAGGGACATAAGCCACTCTTCGGTGGAGCGGGTGATCGGCCCCGATGGGACCATCCTGCTCGATTATATGCTCAACAGGCTCACTAATCTATACAAGAACCTCGTGGTCTACCCTGAGAAGATGAAAGGCAACATGGAGATCACTCAGGGCCTTTACCATTCAGAGGCCGTGATGCTGAGCCTTGTCAGGAAAGGCCTCACGAGACAGGAGGCTTACAAGATCACCCAGAGGATAGCCATGGCCTGTTACGAAAAGAAGGCCGACTTTGTCGTCAGCCTGCTGGGCGATGAGGGGCTAAAAACCTATCTCTCAGAGGAAGAGATCAAGAAGATTACTTCGGACGAACACTATTTCGCGCACGTGGACGCCATATTCGCCAGGGTTTTCGGACCCGGCGAATAGGTAAAAGGCTGAGGTTAAGGCTGAGGTTGAGAAAGACCTAAGGAACTCTTACCCCCAGTCAGTTGGGTCGTTGCTCTTTCTCTCAACCTTAACCTCAACCTGCTTTATTTCTTACCTGTCCTTCTAGCACGCGGATTTCACGTACTTTAGCCTCAGGTCATAGAGCACGGTATCGATAAGCTTCGCTTCCTCCTCGGTGAGGTTTCCCTTTGTTTTTTCTTTGAGAAGTTCAATGACGCCTATAGTCTGCTGGGCAAGCTGCAGGTTCGCCCCTTTTTCGTTAGTGACCGGATCAGGGAGTTCCCCAAGGTGGACGAGCGCGGACGTAGACAAAGAAAGAATAAAGGTAGAAAAGCCAAGTTCACTGAAGAGTGTTTTGGTGTCGCAGGTGGTGTCGGTTTTTTTGTCAGTTGCGGTCTCTCTCTTTTGTTTCTCGGTGGGACCTTTTTCCTCAGTCATAGCAACCTCCTAGAGCAAACTATCAAGCTTTATCGGCACGAAGAAGACTTCGTTGTTCCGGTTCACCTGAAACAAAATATAATTCGTCCGCAGCGCTTCTGCCAGGAGGGTCCGGATCTGAGTCGCGTTCTCGACGTCCTGATTATTTACTTTGAGGATCACGTCGCCCTGGCGTAAGCCGTACCGGTCTCCGATACCGCCCTTGTATACCTTTGTTACAATTACGCCATTCTTTTCCCTCACCCTGAACTTCAGCTTCATATATCCCTGGATATCTGACAACCGCAGACGGAGCAATCGTTCATCGAGCGGCAAGGGCAGATACCCCGCTATGTCAATGCTGGTCACATAAACGGTCAGCGTCTCGCTCCCGCGCATAATCTTGATCTGGTTGGCAGCGCTGTCCCGCGGGCGCATGAGGGCCGTGTGGATCTTCATCCCTTCCCTGATCCTCTTCTTGTTGAGTTCAATAATCCTGTCGCCAACCCTGATTCCATAGCGTTCCGCCGGGCTTCCCTGAATAACCTCTGTCACGTAAAGATAGGACCCCTTCTCGTCTTTTCTCCGTTCAAAGAAGACCCCCAGGATACCTCTTTTTGCTCCCGTGTCCGAGAACTCAGACAACATGGACGCCACGTCCTCGATCGGTATGGCAAAGCCTATGCCTTTCCCCTCCTCGTAGATGGCAGTCACAATCCCCAGGAGGTCTCCTTCCCCATCGAGCAAGGCCCCGCCGGAACTGCCGGGATTTATCGCCGCATCCGTTTGAATGAGATTAACGTATACCCGGTTATTGATCCTGAGGTTCCTGCCGAGTGCGCTGATCACTCCAGTAGTCACGGTGCTCGATAACCCGTAGGGATTTCCGATGACTATCGCCTTTTCACCCACCCGCACCGGTTTCTTCCTGCCAATCCGCAAAAAAGGAAAGTCGGTCCTATCACTCTGGATCTTCAGTAACGCAATATCGAGTTCGGCGTCCGCGGCCATGACGGTTGCGTCGAATTCCTGTCTATTTGTAAATTTTACACGGATGGTTATCGCCTTCGCTACGAGATGCTCATTGGTAACGACAATGCCTCTAGGGTCAAGGACAACGCCCGACCCTATGTTTTCGACGGTTTCAGCCTCACCTTCCTCGTCCTCCCCAAATATCCTCTTAAGGATATCCCTGCTCTTTCCTTCGCCCGCGTCCTTCGACCACTCTTCAGTCTTAATGTTTACGATGGACTTACTGACGCTCTCTATGACGTCTACGGTTCTGTCTTCTCGGGCAAAAAGAAAAGCGGGAAAGAAGAGTATGAGGGCTACCGCGACAAAAAGCCTTTTCATCGAAGATGTTTCAGCACTCTGCAGTTCAGATATTCAGACACTTGGCTCCGGCATTATAGTTTCTATTCTCCGCATCAACGTTCAGTACCAGTCATCCTTATATTTCCGCTTTTTCTTTATCACCCGCTTCACGGCGTCAAGGATGACGTGTGCTACTTCTTCCTTGGAGAGCTTCGGTACGTGTTTTGCCCGGCCGTGGGCACTGATGATGGTCACTTCATTGTCATCGGACCCAAACCCGATCCCCTGTTTCGTCACATCGTTGGCAACAACCAGATCCAGATTCTTCCTTTTCAACTTGTCTTGAGCATTCTGAATAAGATTCTCCGTCTCCGCGGCAAACCCTACAAGTATCCTATCTTCTATTACGCGTCCGAGCTCTTGAAGAATATCTGGGTTCCGGTCCAATTCGAGAACTACCTCTTCCTCGCCGGGCTTTTTCTTTAGCTTATGGTATCTGAGGGCCTTGGACCGGAAATCAGCAACAGCCGCCGCCTTAATGATGACGGTACACTTGGCCTGCCGTTCCATCACGGCATTCCTCATCTCATTGGCTGTAACTACTTCAACCACCTCGACACCGCTCGGTCTGGGGAGGTCGGTTCTGCCGGTCACGAGGATCACTTCCGCCCCGCGTCTATGCGCGATCTTAACCAACGCATAACCCATCTTCCCGGAAGACCTGTTCGTCATGCATCTCACGGGGTCTATGAATTCCTGAGTAGGACCGGCCGTCACCATGATCCTCTCACCCACCAGATCTTTGACGGTGAAGATATCTTCCATCTTCTCGATGATCTCTTCGAGCGAGGGCATCCTTCCCTTGCCTTCCCACCCGCAGGCAAGGTCACCCGTGTCAGGCTCGATGAATTCATAACCGTTCTCTCTCAGCCTGTCTATGTTGCCCTGGACTATCCCGCTCTCCCACATCTTCGTGTTCATCGCAGGCACAAAAAGCACGGGAACCCTGGTCGCCATCACCATAGTGCTCAGAAAATCATCGGCTATACCACCTGCTATCTTTCCGATGATATTGGCCGTTGCCGGTGCTATCACGAGCTGGTCCGCGAGGTCTGAGAGCGCGATATGGCCGATCTTCGAGCCGGCGAGCAGCTCGAACATCTCGTGGGTAACGGGGTTCCCGGAAAGCGTCTGAAAGGTGAGGGGCGTGACAAACTCCATGGCATTCTTCGTCATGACCACGTGCACATTCGCGCCCTTCTTGGCAAGGATTCTGACAAGCTCAGCAACCTTGTACGCGGCAATGCCCCCTGTGACGCCCACGATGATCTGCTTGTCGCGCAGCATGGTATACTGCTTTGTCACTGCCTCGTTCATATGCCAAGCCCCAGCTTCCGGAATATTCGCGTGAACAGGTTCGCCTTGGGAACATAGACCGGCGAAACGACGTCTACTTTGCCTATCACTTCATCGTCAAGCTGGAACTTGATCTCACCCAGCTTCTGTCCTTCTTTCACTTCACCCTTTATCCGGTCAGGCATGTTGAGGACGCGCTTAATCTCCTTCTTCTTACTCTTAAGGAGCGGGTAGGAGAAATCAGACGCACAGACGCCCTTCAACTTCTTGTATTTGCCGTCCTCTAAAAAGACCTCTTTATCTACCGGGTCCCCTTTTTTCACCAGAGGAGTAACTACGTACTGGGAAAAATAGGTCTTAAATTTTCCCAAAGCGAACTCATCCCTCAGTTTACCTGTGGAGCTACCCATCACCACAACTATCAGACGAAGATCACCCTTTTTTGCGGTCGCCGTGATGTTGAAGCCCGAACTCCTGTAGTACCCTGTCTTAAGTCCGTCCACTTCGGGCATCCTGGCGAGCAGCTTATTCGTGTTGCTCAGGACGAATTTCCCTCCTCTGAACTCTCCCTGTTTGGTTGAGCTCCATTCCAGGAGTTTCGGGTACCGGACCACCTCACGCGCAAGAATGGCCATGTCATAGCAAGACGTGAGGTCCTCTTTCTGGTCTTTACCCGGGGGCAATCCATGCACCGAATGATACTCTGTGTCAGCCATTTTGAGATCTTTGGCTTTTTCGTTCATCAATCCCACGAAATCATCAACGTTCCCTGAAATGAACTCGGCGATGGCGTATGCGGCGTCATTCGCGGAATGTATCATCATCCCGTGCATCAGCTCTTCCAGCGTGAATTCTTCACCCTCTTTCAGGTAAACCTGGCTCCCCCCTATCTTGGAGGCGGCTTTGGAGGCGGTTATCTTGTCTGTGAGGTGGATCTCTCCCCGCGTCAGCTTCTCCATCACTATGTCGGCCACCATCAGCTTCACCATGCTGGCAGGGCCTCTCTTCTCGTGGGCATTCTCCTCTTCGAGTACCTTTCCGGAATTCGCCTCCATCACGAGGTAAGCCTTATATCGATCCGCGGGCGCCTCTGCCTTGCCCTTCGACTGTTTGGTCGACTGCTTGGGCGCGCCCTTTTTTGTCTTCGCCCAGCCCTCGCCCACAAGAGCCAGGTTAAAGAGGAACGCGAAGAAGAGGAGAAAAATAGCTAGTCGCTTCATCATTTCCTATCCGTTATGGCCTTCATCAGCTCGATGGGGAGCGGAAAAATGATCGTCGAATTCTTTTCAGCGGAGATCTCAATGAGCGTCTGCAGGTAGCGAAGCTGCAGTGCCATGGGGTTTCTTGAAAGGATATCGGCAGCCTCGCCAAGACGGGTGGATGCCTGGAATTCGCCTTCGGCACTGATAACCTTCGCCCTTCTTTCACGTTCCGCCTCTGCCTGGCGTGCGATGGCGCGCTGCATTTCCTGAGGCAGGTCAACGTTCTTCACTTCAACATTGGAGACCTTTATGCCCCAGGGCTCCGTGTGCGTATCGAGTATCTCCTGGAGCCTTTCGTTCAGTTTCTCCCTTTTCGACAGAAGCTCGTCCAGTTCCGCCTGTCCGAGCACGCTCCGCAGGGTCGTCTGCGAGAGCTGGCTCGTCGCATATAAATAATTCTCCACGTCGATGACCGACTTCATCGGATCGACGACCCGGAAATAGACGACGGCGTTCACCTTGATCGTCACGTTATCCCGCGTTATGACATCCTGCGGCGGTACATCAAGCACGACGGTCCTGAGGCTGATCCGCACCATCTTGTCGATGATCGGGATCAGAATGATGAGCCCCGGGCCCTTTGGCTTCCCCAGCACCCTGCCCAGCCTGAATATGACGCCTCTCTCGTACTCATTCAATATCTTGATGGCGTTATAAAGAAAAAAGACGATGAGCACAATCAGAAATATTCCGTATATCGGTATACCTACCATAACTAACCCCTTTCTTTTTTGACCTTTATGATCATACCTTTGACTTCGGTCACTATGACCCTTTCACCCTCCCCTATCGGTTCCTCACTCTGTGCATTCCACAGCTCACCATGTACATAGACCTTGCCCTTTTCCCTGACATCGGTCTTTGCGACACCTTCCTCTCCGATAAGCCCTTCAACCCCCGTCCTGACCCTGGAGAGTTGGGCCTTGACTGCATATGATAACACACCGACGAAGAATAGCACAGTCACTCCAACAACGACCAGAATCGACATCCACGAGATAGACAACCATTCTGACGGCAGATCGATCAGCATGACGGAGCCGAGAATGAGCGAAATAACCCCGGCGAGACTCAACGCGCCATGGCTCACCACTTTTATCTCCAGAATAAAAAAGATTATGCCCAGCAGAATCAGGCCCAGGCCGGCAAAGCTGATCGGTATGGCTGAAAACGCATAGAAGGCAAGTATAATGCAGATACCGCCTATGACCCCGGGAAAGATGGCGCCGGGGCTGTAGATCTCAAAAAGGATCCCGTAGAAGCCGAGCATCATCAGTATGTAAGCAACGTTCGGGTCGCTGATCGTCGAGAGGAAGCGGTATTTGAAGGAGATTTCCAGTTCTTTGGGCTTGGCTCCCTTCGTCTTGAGCGTAACCTTTTTGTCCCCAACCTCCACGGTCTTGCCATTAATTTTGGTCAGCAGATCGTCGACAGTGTTGGCAACCAGATCAATCACATGCATCCGAAGCGCATCTTCCGCGGTAGCGGATACGCTCTGCGTCACCGCTTTTCCCGCCCAGTCGACGTTCCTGTCCCGTTTTTTTGCTATGCTCTTTGCGTATGCCTCGGCGTCTTGCACCACCTTCTTCATCATCACCTTATCCGGCTTCTCATCCTTGCCGATACTGACCGGGTGGGCTGCGCCGGCATTGGTGCCTGGTGCCATGGCGGCCACATGAGCCGCAAGCAGGATGATGGAGCCTGCCGAGGCAGCCCTTGCACCCTGCGGATAGACGTAAACAATCACGGGTATTTTCGAATCCATGATTGCCTTGATAATCTCCCGCATCGACGTGTCAAGACCGCCGGGTGTGTCGAGCAGGACGAGCAAGGCTTCCGCGTCAGCGTCCGTTGCCTTTTTCAGCGACTCAACGATAAATTGGGCTATAGGGGGACCGATCACACCCTGGACAGTGATCTGGTAGACATCCTTCGCAGCCCCATTGGCGGCGAACGAGCAGACAAACAGGAGAAACAGGAGAATGCAGAAAACCTTTTTCATCGAGGTGGGAACTTCCTGTTCAGCGCTTCCTCGACAGCGGGGGGCACGAATCCCTTAACAACGCCGCCAAAGCTTGCCACTTCCTTGATCGTTCTTGAACTCACAAAGAAATAGTCCTTGCTCGTCATCATGAAGATCGTATCCATGTCGCAGTTGAGATTTCTATTCATTGAGGCCATCTGGAACTCGTATTCAAAATCGCTCATGGCCCTCAACCCCCTTATGACAAACCGGGCGTTCACCCTTTTCACATACTGGACCAGCAAGCCGTCAAAGCTATCTATCACTACATTCTTGTCACCATTTATCGACTCTCTGATCAGCTCCATGCGCTCCGGGACTGTAAAAAGCGAGTTCTTTTCAATGTTAGTGGCTATGGCGCAGATCACTGTATCGAAGAGCCTGAGACCCCTGTGCAGAATATCCATATGTCCGTACGTGATGGGATCAAATGAACCCGGGTATACAGCCACTTTCTCCTTCATCCACCGCTCCTCCTAATGCCAGGTTGCATTCGCTTGCATACCTTTGTTGTCTCCTCGTCCTTACAGGATGCTACGCTATCGCGCTCCTCGTCTCCGCCCGGGGTACCCGGCCGAAGGCTGGGTCGTGCAAGCGAATGCAACCTGGCATAGCATCATTTAGCTCCACATGCGATCAAACTAATTGCCGTATCTCCGTAAAGTCTGTCTCTCACGCTCCCCGGGTCTACAAAGCCGGGCAACTGTTCTCTCTTCGAATGTTCCAGCACAAGTAGCGATTCATCGCGGCAAACCGTCTGTTTCTTTAAAAGGTCAAGCGTTACTGAAACATACCCCATGTCGTAGGGTGGGTCCATCAGGATCAGATCGAACGTATCGCCCCTTCTTGACAGAGCCGGCAGCGCATATATTACATCCATATTCAAGACAACACAATCTTTATCTAGGCCCAGTCTTTTCAAATTTTCCTTAATCGCTTCCGCCATGTGCCTCTCCTTTTCGACGCACACGGCGCGCCTTGCTCCCCGGCTCAGGGCCTCTATGGAGAGCGAGCCTGAGCCGGCAAAGAGATCGAGCACGTCATAGCCCTCTACGTCTCCGATCAGGTTGAAGATCGCAGCCCTTGCCTTGGAGGAGGTATACCGCGCCTTACCGCGGGCCGGAACCAGAATCTTCCGACCCCTGAGAATTCCACCGGTCACCCGTAATTCCCCCACCTTTGCTATGCTCCGTCGCTAAAAAGCGCGTGTGAGATGTCACCGATTCTTTCCAGGCCTTTAATTTCGTAAGGGGATAAGTAGAGCATCACCATGTTCCGATTGTTGCAGACCGTTTTCAGCACCTCGATATAGTGCTCCTGCATCTCCCTCCGTATCTTGTGAAAAGGACAGTCTTCATCACGTACCAGGTAGTTGACGATAAGATTGCCCACCGGGAGGCCGTTATCTTCAAGCTCCTTCAGCATACGCTCCGTCAGCTTGACGCCCAGGGCTTCGGCAATCGTTACCAGGACGTACCTCGTCCTGCCCCCATCCCTGGTGAAGTCGATGATCTTCCTTGAAAGCTCCTCCCAGCTCTGGATGATCTCCAGAAGGCTCCTTCTCGTCCTTTTCAGGGAGACGGCGTCCTTTACTTTCTCCAGGCAGCTGTACAGGTTCATGTAAAACTTCGTCGCGGCTTCCATATGGTTCAGAAACAGGTGCGGCAGGCGGAGGAGACGGAGCGTGTGACCGGCCGGCGCCGTGTCCCACACGACGGCATCGTACTTGCCACCCTCCACGAGTTCCACGATAAAGTGGAGCATAAATTCCTCTTCAATGCCGGGCGCGGTACCGATGTAATCGACGAAGTCATAGTCCACGTTTGCAAAGCTCGATACGACTTCGTAGATCTCCGGTCCAAATCTTTCCTTCCATCGTTTGAGCACCATGTCGGACGAAACCTCCAGCCCAAAGAGCTCGTGATCTTTTACAAGCTGAATTTCTTCATCGCCCATGGGTATCTCAAAAATGTCGGCGAGCGAAGGGGCGGGATCGCTGGACAAGAGAAGCACTCTCCGGCCGTCACGGGCGATCCGCAAGGCTATAGCAGAGGCACAGGTGGTTTTGCCGACTCCTCCCTTGCCGCCCACCATGATGAGCTTAACGTTTCCGTCTCGTATCTCTGTCAGGCCCACGAACCATCAGTCCTTATGAGCTTCTTTCTGACGCTGGATCTGGTGTTGGACCGAACATCTGACGCACGAAATCTCTTATTTCACGCTCAACACCGGGGAAAAAATGGGAGGAGGGCAGCACCTTCACCCACTTTTCCGTCTGCACCTCTTGATACAAAGAGAGGAGTTGGTCAAGCGGGGATACGTCATCGAGGGAACCGCCCACGAAATAAAGCCTTCCTTCGAAGGCGCGGAGTTCGGCAGGCTCATATCTTGAAAAAGGATATGCCACGAGAAAGAGGTCTTCGAGCCCCTGGATATGGCCGGCAGCCCTGCCGGCTACCCAGGCGCCGAAAGAATAGCCAGCAAGCACCAGCCTGCCGTCACGGTCAAGCAGGTTCCTCATGAACGCACAGGCAGCGACCGCGTCTCTTATCTCTCCGTTGCCCTCGTCATAAGTGCCTTCACTGTAACCCACGCCCCTGAAGTTGAACCTCAGCGTGGAAAAGCCACTCAGCACAAAACCCTCCTCGATGGCCTCCACCACGTTATTGTACATGCTCCCGCCAAATTGCGGGTGCGGATGACAAATGACTGCACCCCCAGCCCGTCCACGCTCTCTCAAGATCGCTTCCAAGGCGCCATCTGACGGAATGGTTACCCTTCTAGTTGACATGTGCTCTCTATTTTGGTAGTTTTCTTTCAAAAATTCAATACATTTTCAGCGAGCAACAATGGGTCTATTCAAGAAAAAGGTTGTGCCGCTAAAGCCCTATAAGAAGATTGACATCCAAAAAGAGATCAAAAGGGCTGAGCGGGAAGACGAGAGCCTATGGATCAAGTGCAGTTCGTGCCAGGAGCTGCTTTACAGGAAAGAAGTCGAGCGTAATCTCAACGTCTGCCCCAAGTGCTCCTATCATTTCCCGATTAGCGTGGAAACAAGAATAGCCCTTACGCTCGACAAGAGCTTCACCGAGCTCTATACGCGCATAGAGCCCGTGGACTTCCTCAAGTTCAAGGATACCAAGACTTACAAGGCGAGACTGATCGAGACCAAAGAGGCCACGAACAGGAGTGACGCGGTAGTCTGCGGAAAGGGCAGCATAGATGGCATCGACGTGCTCTTCGCAATCTTCGACTTCACCTTTATGGGGGGGAGCCTCGGCTCGGTGGTGGGAGAGAAGATCACCCGCCTTCTTGAAGAGGGAGCGGAGAAGAACCTCCCCGTGATCGTTTTCTGTGCTTCGGGCGGGGCACGCATGCAGGAAGGCATTATGTCCCTCATGCAGATGTCCAAAGTGGCCGGGGCCATCTTCAAGCTGAAATCGGCCGGAGTCCCTTATCTCACGGTATTGACCGACCCGACACTGGGCGGCGTTAGCGCCAGTATCGCCATGCTGGGAGATATTATCATCGCTGAGCCAAAAGCCATGATAGGCTTTGCCGGACCCCGGGTCATCAAAGAGACGATAAAAGAGAAGCTGCCACCGGGATTCCAGAGAGCGGAATATCTGCTCGAGCACGGCATGGTTGACCTCATAGTCTCCAGGAAGGAAATGAAACGAAAGCTGCACACCCTGCTTTCGCTGATTGTCGCATGACCGGGTATTCCACAACGTTGGAATACCTCTATGGCCTCGAAAAATCCGGCATTGTCTTCGGGCTCGACAATATTTTTTGGATTCTCAGTCTGATAGACAACCCTCACACCTTCCTTAAAACTATCCACATAGGCGGAACGAACGGAAAAGGCTCGGTGGCCCGCATGAGCTCCGCCATATTGCAGGAGGCCGGATATACCGTAGGATGCTATACGTCCCCTCACCTCGTTTCGTTTACCGAGAGGATAACTGTTAACGATGTGCAAATCAGCGAGGAGGAGACCGTCGAGCTGACGGCGTTTATCAGGGAGAGAGTTGAGACTTCTGATCCTTCTAGAAGTTTCACCTTTTTTGACTTCACTACGGCACTGGCGTTTGAATACTTCAGACGAAGGAAAGTGGATCTGGCAGTCATAGAGGTCGGGCTCGGCGGCAGACTCGATTCTACGAACGTCATCCTTCCGCTCGTCAGCGTCATCACCAACGTGGACTTCGACCACATGGACTATCTGGGCGGGTCGATACATGAGATCGCCCGCGAAAAGGCCGGCATCTTGAAGCAGGGCGTTCCGTGTGTCACGGGCGCTGAAGGAGAAGCGCTCGAGGTCATAAGAGAAGCGGCGCGGCCGAAAACCCCTTTGTTCGTGCTCAACGAGACCTTCCACTTTCGGAAAATGGCTGACCAGATGATCTCCTACCAAGGGCTCGAAAAAACTTTTTCCGACTTACGCGTCAATCTGGTCGGGGACCATCAACTGTCAAACTGTGCCCTTGCGTTATGTACTCTGGAACTCCTCACCCGGGCGGGCTTCACGGTGACAGAAGAAACGATCAGGCGGGCTCTGGCGGGGGTGACATGGCCGGGCAGGCTGGAGATGGTGCATGAGAAGCCGCTCATCCTCCTGGACGCAGCGCACAACCCGCACGGCGCAAGAGCACTGGCCTCGTACCTCAGGACACATCACGCCGATATGAGGAAGATTTTGGTATTCGGGGTGATGAAGGACAAGAACTTTGCATCCATGCTGGCTGAGCTCGCGCCTCTCGCCGATGAGATTCTCCTGACAAGGCCCCGGACGGACCGGGCAGCGCTGCCAGAGGAGCTGATCCCTTTCGCCGGAAACGCGACGGTAACGGCAACTATCAATGAGGCCCTGGAAAAGGCGCGAGAGATGGCGCGTGAGGATGATCTGATCGTTATCACAGGATCTTTCTATACTATAGGAGAGGCGAGGACGCTCATTGACGAAGTCTTTTAAGATCCTCTGGATACTGCTTTTCCTCAGCCTGCCCTTATCGTCCGAGGCCCAGGGACTGGGCAAGCACGGCGCAACCGGCCCGGTCGACATCGTTGCGGACAACCTTGAGTATAACAAGAAAGAGAACCTCTACACGGCAAAAGGGCACGTAGAGGTAAAGGAGGGCACGAGTATTCTCAACGCGGACTACGTCGAGTATCACGAAGATTCCGCAGATGCGCTGGCAGAAGGCAATGTTGTTCTCCAGGACAGCGAAAATATTATCCGGACCCAACGCATGACGCTTAATCTTTTGACCCAGGAAGGGACCATTGAGAAGGGCGACATATACGTCAAGCAGGGGAGCTTTTACATCCTCGGAGAAGAAATTCAGAAAACGGGAGAGGCAACGTACGTGATTCAACGAGGGCAGTTTACCACCTGCGGGTGGGACAAGCCCGCATGGAAATTCACGGCAAAAAACGTAAACGTCACTGCAAAGGGATATGCGACGGCGAGCAATGCTGTATTCAGGATTCTGAACCAACCCGTCTTTTTCATGCCGTGGGGTATGTTCCCGCTCAAGACTGAAAGGGAGTCGGGTTTTCTTCTGCCCGAGCTTATCACGTCCAGCCGCGACGGCATCAAGCTTACCGAGTCTTACTATTGGGCAATGTCACGCGACAAGGATGCAACATTCGGCGCTCAGTGGATACAGGCCAGAGGCGTGAAGCCGGCTGCCGAGTTCCGCTATTTCATATCAAACGAGCTGAAGGGTACCTGGAGCGCCTCAATTATTGATGACAGGGACTTCGGCCACTACCGGTACAACATCAAGGGGGAGCATGAACAGGTTATCACCTCAAGTCTCACCCTCAAATCCAAGATCGACTATGTCTCTGACCAGGACTACCTCCAGGACTTCGGACTGACCACCCTGGAGCGGAGCGAAAATTCCGTGAAATCGACCATTTTCGGCGAGCAATCGCTCAAGAAGTCGCTCCTCACCGCTGAAACAACATATTTCCGGACACTTGTGCAAAAGGATAACGATCAGACCTTTCAGGCTCTTCCCCTTATATCATTCTTTACTGAGTATATCCCCGTGTTCAAAAACACGTTTTATGCCGATATCTCTTCTAATGTGGCCAACTATTCGCGCGAGCAGGGCACATCTTTCTCGCGATTGTCCGCAGAACCGGCATTGCGTCTCCCACTTCATTTAAAAGGCTTCAACTTTCTTACGAGCACTTCCCTGCTGGAAAGAATCTATTCCATCAACCAGAAAGGGTCGGCCGACCCGGAGCAGAATGGCCGACAGACCGAAACGTTCCAAACCGTGAAGGTAGAGGGTGACGCCAACTTCCTGGCAGTCCGGAACTACCAGACAGACCTCTTCGGCATGGAGACCGCGCAAAGCGTCATCAAACCGCGGGTCACGTATACGTACATTCCCGCCACCAATACGGCGGACCTGCCCTTTGAGGATCCTTCCGACCAGATCAGCAAGACCAACACGGTCACGTATTCGTTCAATCACTATCTGAATGCAATTTCCAAAAACGCGTCTCGGGAAATTTCCCTTCTGGAAATAGACCAGACGTACAGTCTCTCAAGGAATTTAGCACCATCACCCCTCTACATTATCGGGAACGGTAATAACCAGGGGCCCGGTAGGAGACTCTCTGACATTCACACCAAGCTCACCTTATACCCCGGCCGAACCTTCTTCCTGGCACAGGAAAGCTACATCGATCCTTATGCTGGCGGAGCCAAGATCTTGAGAAACTCCCTAGGAATTGTGCAGCCGAAGTTTAATACCACGATCAGCCACACATACCAGGCGGGTGACGTCAGTGAGGGGGGCATCAACCAGGTCCTCTGGCTTTCCGCGGGAACTTACAGGGATTTTGACGGACGCATGAGTATACTGTATGATCTGCTAGATAATAGCTGGATCAGCACGCTATACGCCATCACGTACCACCCGGGGTGCTGGTCCATAACCTTGACCCTGACGCAAACAAGGAGGCCACCGGATACAAGTATACATTTCTCTTTCAACTTATTGGGAATAACAAGTCGTGCGCAGCCGGCAGTTCCCATTAGTCCTTTGACTGCGCCGACTCCTCCGGTGGCCGCTTCGGCGAGGAGAACTTACGCGTTACAGGAAAGAACTTTCTAACATAACGAACAACGAAACCAGGAGGCAAACCATGAAAGGGGTCATACTCGCCGGTGGGCTTGGGACAAGGCTCTTCCCCCTCACTAAAATCACGAATAAACATCTTCTTCCCATCTACGACAGACCGATGATATATTATCCGATCCAAACGCTGATCAATGCCGGGATAACAGACATCATGATAGTCACCGGTGGAAATAACGCGGGCGATTTCCTGAGGCTCCTCGGCAATGGTAAAGAGTTTGGCCTGAAGCACATCAACTACACGTATCAGGAGGGGGAAGGCGGTATTGCGGACGCCCTTTCCCTTGCTGAGTATTTTGCCGAAGATGAACCGGTGTGCGTGGTCCTTGGCGACAATCTCATCGAGAAGAATATCGTCAAGGCGGTCAAAGACTTTAAGAAACAGGGCGAAGGGGCGAAGATTCTCCTTAAAGAAGTTCCGGATCCAGAACGGTTTGGAGTGGCTGAGATAAAAAATGGCAAGCTTGCGGGTATCGAGGAGAAACCCAAATACCCCAAAAGCAGTCTTGCCGTGATCGGCATCTATCTGTTTGATGCCCGGGTCTTTCGCATTGTGAAAACATTGAAGCCTTCCGACCGGGGAGAGTTGGAGATTACGGATGTCAACAATGCGTACGTCAAGATGAAAGCAATGACCTGGGAGATGCTCGACGGCTGGTGGACCGATGCGGGGACTTTCGAGTCTCTGATGAGAGCAGCCATGCTTGTATCTCAGACAGGCGCCAACAATACGAAGTAGGGAACAGCGCATGCTGTCGGTTTCTCTCGTTTCTCTGGTTTTTCTTGTTTATTTCGTTTAACCAGAGAAACTAAAGAAACCAGACAAACCATCGTTACTGGTTAGTGACTGTATTTTAGGAGGTGTTCATGATTGACGGTGTGGTAGTGAAGAAGCTGAAGGTGGTCCCCGACGAAAGGGGAAGGCTTATGGAAATCATGCGCTCTGATGACGAGATGTTCGTTAAATTCGGCCAGGTTTATATGACAACCACGTATCCGCAAGTAGTCAAAGCGTGGCACTATCATGAGAAACAGGACGATTTCATCACGTGCGTAAAGGGCATGCTTAAACTGGTCCTTTTCGACGACCGACAGGATTCCCCGACACGCGGCGAAATCAACGAGTTTTTCATTGGCGATTACAACGCAGGCCTTGTCAAGGTTCCCAGAAGAGTCTTCCACGGCTGGAAATGCATATCGGAAGAAGAGGCTATCGTCATTAACATCCCCTCGGAGCCTTATAACAGAGAGGACCCCGACGAATACCGTCTGGACCCTCACAACAACAATATTACGTACAGGTGGGAAAGAAAAGATGGATAAGATGCACATCCTGGTGACAGGCGGCTGTGGCTTCATCGGCAGCAACTTCGTGCGGTATATGCTTTCCAGGCATCCTCATGCGATCACGAACATGGATAAATTGACGTATGCAGGAAATCTCGAGAACTTGAAAGGACTGGAATCAGAGCCGCGGCACAGGTTCATCAAGGGGGACATCGCCAACATTTCGGACGTGGAAAAGGCCTTTGCGGATGACACCGATATCGTCGTCAATTTCGCTGCAGAGACGCATGTGGACCGGAGCATCCTCGATCCGGATGCCTTCATAGGCACGAACATTTACGGGACCTACCTGCTCCTGGAGGCGGCACGAAAGAAAGGTGTCAAGAAATTTATGCAGGTTTCGACTGACGAGGTGTACGGCAGCCTCCCCCCGGCCGGGAAATTCACGGAGGAGACTCCGCTTGCACCAAACAGCCCTTACTCTGCCTCGAAGGCTTCGGCGGACCTCCTGGCTATGGCTTACTGGAAGACGTTTAAAACCCCTGTCGTCATCACACGCTGTTCCAACAATTACGGCCCTTACCAGTTTCCTGAAAAACTGATCCCGTTGCTCATCACGAACGCCGTCGAGAATCTTGAACTGCCCATTTACGGGGACGGGCTGAACGTACGGGACTGGATCCACGTGGAAGATCACTGCGAAGCCATCGCGCTGGTGCTTGAAAAGGGAGAGCCGGGAAATGTTTACAATGTAGGGGCGGAAAACGAGAGGACCAACCTGGAGATCGTAACATCGATTCTCGATATCCTCAAGAAACCTCACTCGCTGATCAGGTATGTGAAAGATCGACCGGGTCACGATCGCCGATACGCCATAGACAACACCAAGATACACACAAAGCTCGGTTTTAAGCCCGGGCGAGCATTCAAGACGGGGCTTGAGGAAACGGTCCGATGGTATGTAGAAAACAGGACCTGGTGGCAGAGCATCAGGACCGGTGAGTATTTGAAGTACTACGAGAAGATGTACAAGGACCGTTAACCGTTAACGGTAAGCCGTAAAAAACAGCGTTACACTCACGGCTGACGGTTGACGTTCTTAAAGGAGTTCCATTGAAAATACTGGTCACGGGCAGCGACGGTCTCATCGGCACGAACATCCTGCCTGATCTCTCGAAGCAGTTCGATATCATACCCGTGACGGAAGAAGAGTGGGATATTCTCGACAAAAAAATGGGCGAGGAGATTGTTCGCGCTCACCAACCAGACGTTCTTATCAATCTTGCCGCAATTACCAACGTTGATGGGTGCGAGGATGCGGTGGACCTGGCCTACCGGGTCAACGCGGAAGGCGCCGGTCTCCTTGCCGATCTCTGTAAGGAAAATAACGTAAAGCTGCTCCATTTCGGCACCGACTACGTGTTTGATGGGATGGGCACAAGGCCATATACCGAGAAGGACGCGCCGAACCCTCTATCTGTATACGGTCGGAGCAAGCTCCTCGGAGAGCAGAAGATACTCGAGAGCTACCCGTCCTCGCTTATCGTGCGGACAGAGTGGATTTACGGCAGGGGTGGAGAAAACTTCATTACAAAGGTAACAAGGGCTGCCAGAGAAAAGGGCAGGGTCGAGGTGGTCGACGACCAGACAGGCAGCCCCACGTTTGCACAGGATCTTGCGGAGCCGGTGAGAGCCCTCATAACCAGGAATAAATCAGGCATCTACCACGTTACGAACGGAGGGGCCTGTACGTGGTTCCAACTTGCGAAAGAGATTTTTTCGATACTGGGCATTGGCGTGCCGTGCCTGCCCGTCAGTTCGACCCAGATACAAAGGAAGGCAATAAGACCCGCCTATTCAGTGCTCGACTGCTCAAAATTGAAGCGGGAGACCGGTCTGGTCTTGAGGCCATGGCAAAAGGCGCTGAGACAATATCTAACGGAACCTTCATGAGATGCGTCTTCTTTGCCGACACGCATCTCACAAGGAAGGATGATACACGCCAGGCATTTGTGAAGACCTTCATCGAGGGCGTGTGTGCGGGTGCGGATATGGTCTTTATTCTTGGAGACCTGTTTGAGTTTTATCACGGTTACGACACATTTATCTATCCCTGGTACAAGAATGTTGTCGACGCTTTGAGGGAAATCGGACTAACGGGTACAGCTGTTTACCACATCGAGGGTAACCATGAATTCGGCATGGGTCCATTTTTCTCTTCATACACGGGCATAACCTGTGTGAGAAACCTGACGATTGAAGTCGATGGCAAGAAGATGTTTCTCTCCCACGGCGATGAGGTCGCGAACGTCGCTCTTAGAAAGATCCTTAAGGCTTCTTTCACTTACGCGGTCATGGATGCCCTGGGACCGGCACTCACGTGGAAGGTCGCAATGGCGTGCAGGATTTTTCTCTCAAAAAAACGGAGAGTGTACAGCCAACGAGTCCGCGATAGCTTCCGTCTATATGCGAAGCGAAAACTGGACGAGGGCTATTATGCGACCGTCCTTGCTCACACCCATATGCCCGATTTTGTCGAATATGGCAGCAACGAGACAAAAAAAATATATCTCAACACCGGAGATTTAATTGAAAATTTGGCCTATGGTGAATATACTACGACCAGCGGTCTCACGCTCAGAATCTACGAACCAGGAGGAGGTTGATCATGAAGAAGGTAGCTCTGTTTTTGGTCTTTTCCTTGCTGATAGGCTTGGGCTCAGCCGGACTGGCTCTTGCTCAAGGCGAGAAGACGGAATCGTTTACCGGTAAGGTGACATCCGTTGATCCCGATGGGAAAGCCATAGTCATCGAGAGTGGAACAGGCAAGGCGGCTCTCACTGTCGGGGCCATCGTCACCCCTACCACCGCATTGATGGTGAAGGGTAAGAAGGCCGCGATTGCCGACCTGACAAAAGAGGTGAAGGCGGGAGATATGGTATCCCTCAAGATCTCGCGGACTACGGACCTCTACGCGAGGGAGATTTCCAAGAAGTAATACCAATTTGCCTTCAAGTGTATACCTTCGTTGTCGCTGCGTCCTTACAGGATGCTTCGCTAGCGCTATCGGCTCCTCGCTGCCGCCCGGGGTACCCGGCCGAAGGCTGGGTCGTCCATCTTGAATGCAAATTGGTATGACGGCATGCCGCGGACGCAAAGGGACAGGATCGGATCATCATAGGCGGTCGGAGAGGCGAGCCAACTTGGGATAGGGGCATCTGCATATGGATTCCTTCGGTTTTCTTCTGAAGAAAACCTTAACAGTCTTTTTTTTGCCCCCCGGCATTTTTCTCGTTCTCCTTGTGGCCGGCATGCTCTTCGTCAAGAAACGATTCCGATCCTTCCTTTTTGGCCTGTTCCTCCTTCTATACCTGCTCTCGATTGAACCCATAAAGGACTTACTTCTGTTGCCCCTTGAAAATAGATATCCTGTTCCCTCCTGGAGTCAGATGCAGCACGTCGACGCCATCGTCGTGCTGGGAGGCGGGGCTCTTGAGAACGCCCCGGATATGGGTGGGCAGGGTGCCCTTTCTGGTGACAGTCTGGTACGGGTAATGGCCGCCTATAGACTCCATGCTCGCCTGAAGAAACCTATTATCGCGTCAGCAGGCGCGGTCTTCGGGAGCAAACCCGAGGCAGAAATTTCAAGAAACATACTTTACAGTCTGGGAGTCAAGCCGGAGTTCGTACTCGTCGAAACAAAGAGCAAAGATACGAAGGAGAATGCCCTGTTCGCCAGCGCGATCTGTGCACCGAGAAAATGGAACAGGATAGTGCTCGTGACCAGCGCTTTTCACATGAAACGGTCTGTGATGCTCTTCAGCAGGTTTTTCAATGACATCGTGCCCTTCCCCACCGACTACAAGACTCTCCGCAGGGGCTACAGCTTCTGGAGTTTTCTGCCTGACGCATCGAGCCTGGCTGACACCGCCGTCGCCATAAAGGAATACCTGGGGATCATATTCTACAGCATCACGTTAAAATCCCCGTAACCATGTATCGCGCCGGCGCGATCCTAAATGATGGCCAGGTATTTGGGCGATAAGGAGAAGAAATTCTAAATCCCGGGTACCCGCTTGCGGGTGAGCGAAATCCTAAACAATTTTTGAATATCCTTACAGGATGCTTCGCTATCAAATATTCCAAACTGTAGGCCAGGGGCCTTTTGGGGAATTCGATATTGTTTAGATATTGGATATTCGATATTAGGATTTAAATTATACCATGCGGAATCTCCCGTAGAGCACGTCGCCTATTGCTTCTTTGCCGAGAAGCGCCATAAGAAGCCTATCCACGCCTACCGAGACGCCGGCGTATGAGCCCTGCACCCGGACGAGTCCAGCCAGAAACTCCATATCAAGAGGCAGTGGTTCCTTTCCGAGTTCGCATCGTTTCTCATTCTCTTGCAAAAATCTGGCATGCTGCTCCTCCGCATCGAAAAGCTCCGTATAGCCATTGGCTGTTTCAAGCCCTCTCATGTAGAGCTCAAATCTCTCGACCGTGTGTGCGTCCTTGCGTTTTGCCATGCTCGAAAGGTTGACCGGCCAGTCCTGAACAAAAAAGGGAGCTTCCGCCTTAATACAAGGTTCAACCTCCTGGATAAAGAGTTTGAAAAAGAGATCATCCCAGCCCTCATGGCTTTTTACGTCAAAGATCTGTTTATCACGCATGGCCTCGAAGAGCGATTGCCGGTCAAGAATGATAGGATTGATTCCTGTCTTTTCGAAGCAGAGTTCAGCAAGGTTATACTTTTTCCATGGTCCCTTGAAATAGGCCCGGTCCGAGGTCTCCAGACTTTCAGCGAGGGACGTCACCAGTCTTTCCGTGCAGGCCATCGCATCCTTGTAAGTGCCTGGCATGTACCATTCGAGCATCGTAAACTCGGTGCTATGAACCTCTTCCAGCTCCTCAACCCTAAAAACCTTACAGATCTGAAAGATCTTCCCCTCCCCTTCGACGAGAAGTTTCTTCATGCCGATCTCGGGAGAGGTATGCAGGAAAAACGGGCCCTTCCCTGCCACGAACACCCTAAGCGGCTCTATGTGGGCATCCGGCGCCGGATACCTCATGAGGTAAGCCGTCTCCACTTCAAGAAAGCCGTGTCCGTAAAAGAAGGTCCGTATGGCCTTCAGGACCTCATGTCGTGTTCTTAAGGTATCAGCGTCCATCGCTCATCTCCTGCCTGTCTTCTGCACCTCGGCCTCACTCAGTCGCCGGTGGCTGGCCGCCGATGGCTGATGCTGATCGCTTTCGTGCTTACAAGCGATAAGTTTAAAGCACCCGGCAGCGATTGTAAAATGGGTTGACATCTGCGGCTCATTAATTGATTTTTCGTAGCCAAGCAAGTATAATCTGAGGAACGGAGAGATGACCGAGAGGCCGAAGGTGCTCGCCTGCTAAGCGAGTGTACGGGCTAAAACTCGTACCCAGGGTTCAAATCCCTGTCTCTCCGCCAAAAAACACTAATAATTTAACTACTTTGCGATTTTAAGCGCTCAGAAAAAGTGTCGGTGGACTGTCGGTGGCGGGCATTGGCTATCGTTCTAATATTTCATTCTTTCGAGCTTGTAACACTTGTCTCCTTACCATGCTCCGCACGCGCCCGACCTGCCCAAGACGAACCAAGGCCCAAGAAAAAAGTTAAGAGAATCTCCTAACCCTCGAAAGTATTTGGTTGCGGGGGGTAGATTTAAACTCGCGACCTCCGGGTTATGAGAAGTGAATAAACTGAAAACGCAACAATGGGTCGGACCGTGGGTTCGAATCCCACCCTCTCCGCTCTTATTATGTAATAATTTAAATAACTTACAATTTATAGGGGCTCAAAAAAGTGTCCGTGGACTGTCCGTGGATCTCAGAAAACTCAATACGAAGGTA
>JADGQN010000223.1 GCA_017881765.1 Syntrophobacterales bacterium
ACTATATCCAGCGGGATATTGGTCACCCTCTCCAGACGGTCCTTCCTCACGATAAAATCGACCTCTATCCCTATCGCACCCTTGCCCGGCAGCGCAAACTTGGGCTCAAAGGCAAAGACCATACCCTCCCGCAAAATGGTATGGTGCCTCGGGGTAATGACGGGTAATTCGTTTATCTCAAGACCAAGGCCGTGGCCGATAAAGGAGACCTGGCCCTCGCCAAACCCTAAAAAGTTCGCATTTAAATGAGCCTTACCAGCCAGCTTAGCGGCCCTGTTGAATAGCTCGGCAGCATCTACCCCTTCCCTGCCGTACGCCGCGGCATCCTCGACGATCTCCCTTGAGACGTCGTACGGTTTTCTAAAAATCTTTTTCATGGCACCAATCACGAACACATACGTCTCATCGGTGACATATCCATTGTAGCCTCCACCGTAGTCAACACAGACCGGGATTCCCAGCTCAACGCTTTTGAGCGATGAACCGAGAGGCACGGCAGGGGTCATGCCCAGGCCTCCCACGGCCACATCGGAAGGCGAAGGCAGCGCGCCTGTATACCCGGCGGTGACCGTGATAGTCGTCATTTCGAGGTTGAACCCGCGCATTCTCAAAAATCCCTGATGTCCCCGCTTCCTGCCTTCGGCGACCAGCTCTGCATCGATATCCAGTTCTCTCGTCCCTTCCTTGATCACGTGTTTCGCCTTCGCAAAGACGTGGCGCATGATCTGGCCGGATTGAACGACCTGTTCAAGCTCAAAAGGAGTCTTTATCTCACGCAACGCTTTGATCAGGGGCGTAACATCTACAAACGTCTCAAAACCGATGATTTTTTTGAACCGCTCAAAAACAGAGACAGGAACCACGTCAAGTTCCATACCCCCTGTGCCCTTAATAATTCTCTTGCGGCGCAAAATCTCCTTTATGGCCTTGTCGTTCTCTATGGGCACGACATCGAGTGGTGTCTCCAATCTGGCTCGCTCAACGCTTTTTTCAACAAAGAAAATTGGGTCGCGATCAGCCGGGATCACAAGAACACCCTTCTGAACGGTACCCGTGAAGTAAAACATATCCACGTTTTGCAGAATGACGGAAAAATCGATGCCGGCTTCAACCATGTTCTGCTTGAGGCCGTTAATGCGCCGCAAGATCTCTCTCTTCGGCGTCAGTTCAACGTTTACAATGGACTTAGGCATAATGACTCGCTTTCTATGCACGTTGCTTCGTTCTTCGTGCCTCGTTCCTGGTTCGTGAGGCGATGGCTTCCGCTAAGTCGCAATGGCTCCACGTTCACCAGATATGCCGGCGACTTCCAGATTTCTCAACCGCTGGGTTGGACGGCAGAGTAAAAAGCTCCAGATGCGCGAAGCTCCGAGCCCTGGGGCGCGGAGGCGTACTAGAAGTACGTCGTAGCGACACAGGGCGAAGGGCGACAAAGCAGATGGAGTTTTTTACTCTGCCGTCCCAGTCTCACACATGCACGACGTCTATTGGGAAGTCTATTACCCTCTCCAGCCCCTGCTTGCGGACGATGAAGTCTACCTCAATCCCTACCGACCCTTCACCGGGAAAGATGAATTTCGGCTCGAAAGCAAAGACCATCCCTTCCTCGAGGACCCTGCTGTGGCGTGCTGTGATAACCGGTAATTCATTGATCTCCAGGCCAAGGCCGTGCCCGATAAAAGAGACCTGGCCTTCTCCGAATCCCATAAAATGATCCTCCAGCTGCGCCCTTTTCACCAGTTGCATGGACCTGTTGAATATCTCGGTACAATCTATGCCTTCCCGGCCAAAGCTCGTCACATCTTCAACGATCGCCCTCGTGACCTTATAGGCCTTTTTGAACCGCTCCCTCATGTCACCTACAACGTATACCCGCGTTTCATCCGTCACATAGCCGTTGTAGCCCCCGCCATAATCGACCAGCACCGGTACGCCCCGCTCCACGGGTTTCAACGAAGAACCCTGTGCAATTGCCGCTGTCAGGCCAAGCCCCGATATCGGCACATCCGCGTTGGACGGAATTCCGCTCGTTGCACCTGCTGTTACGTACAGGTTCATCATCTCCTGGTTGAAGCCGCGCATGCGCAGGAAGCCCTGATGGCCGTGCCTTCTGCCTTCAGCCACCAGTTCCGCGTCCACATCGATCTCCCTCATGCCTTCACGGACCACATGCTTCGCCCTTTCAAAGATGCGCGCGATGATTCGGCCGGATTGTTTTACCTGCTCAAGTTCAAAAGGACTTTTCTTTATCCTGAGCTCACGGATGAGGGGCGTGATGTCCACAAATTTCTCGAAGCCGACCAAAGTTTTGAACCTTTCAAAAACAGATACCGGCACAACGTCCAGCTCCATGCCTCCCTTGCCTTTCAATATCCCCTTTTGTTGAAGGATTGGCCCAATATCTTTGTCTCTCTTTATTGGTGTGATACTGAGAGGCGTCTCCGCATGCACCCGCTCAAGGCTCCTCTCCACAAAAAGAAGGGGGGCATCATCGACCGGTATCACCATAACGCCTTTCTGTATGGTGCCGCTGAAATAGAAGAGGTCGGCATTCTGCATGATGACGGAAAAATCGATACCTGCTTCCGCCATTTTCTCTTTGAGACCGTTGATGCGCTGCAGCAACTCTTCTTTTGGCGTGTAATCAGAAGCCGCGAAACTTTGCCACATACTCCAGTACCCTCCCTATTGCCTCATCCCTGCCTATCCGAACCGGCTCCGTTTCGGTGCGCAGCTTAATGTCGACCATACCTTCTTTGAGACCTCGCTCCCCGACGGCCACACGCAACGGCATACCGATCAAGTCGCAATCTTTGAATTTTACGCCCGGCCGCTCATTACGGTCATCGAGCACCGTGTCAATACCCTTGGCCAGCAAACCCTTGTAAATGGTGTCCGCTACCTCCATGCTTTCAGCATGTGACGTGTTAACAGGCAGCACCTCAACCTCAAAAGGGGCGATACTGAAGGGCAGCATCATGCCAAACTGATCATTGTTCTGTTCAATGGCGGCGGCAACCGTTCGGCCTATCCCGATGCCATAGCAGCCCATCACCATATGCTTTTCCTTCCCTTCCTGGTCCAGAAAGGTGGCATTCATCGATTTGCTGTATTTCGTGCCAAGCTTGAAGATATGGCCCACCTCGATGCCGCGCGTCGCATTATGGAAACCATCGCATCGCGGACATCCGTCCCCCACGCATGCAACCTTAAGATCATAGAAATCCCGGACGCTGAAATCTCCCAAGTTCACATCGATTATATGGACATCCCGTTGATTTCCGCCGACGACAAAGTCTTCCATGCAGAGCACGTCGCGGTCTGCATAGAGCGGTATGCTAAGGCCGACAGGACCGGAAAAACCAAGAGGTCCTCCTGTCACCTGCTCAATCGTCGCCTCGTCCGCCAGGGTCAGAAACTCAAGGGAAAGGAGATTCTTCAGCTTCGTCTCGTTCACCTCCCGGTCGCCGGCCACAAGCACACCGATGGTACCCTTGTCAGTGGCATAGAGCAATGTCTTTATCAGTTTGGAAGGCTCAATACCCAGGAAAGAAGCCACATCCTCAACCTTTTTCTTGCCCGGAGTCTCGACTTTTCTGTAGCTGCCGCCCTTATTGGTGATGGATCTGGCGACAGCGCGCACCTCGGCCCTTTCCAGGTTTGCAGCGTAACCGCAGTTATTGCAGGAAATAATGATGTCCTCCCCCGTCTCGGCGAGCACCATGAATTCATGGGAGAAACTGCCCCCGATCTGGCCCGTGTCAGCCTCGACCGCGCGGAAGCGCAACCCGCAGCGCCGGAAGATCTGCTCATAGGCGTCGTGCATGGCCATGTAGCTTTTCTCGGCCCCTGCTTCGTCAGCGTCGAAGCTGTAGCCGTCTTTCATGATGAACTCCCGGGACCGCATCACGCCGAAGCGCGGTCTGATCTCGTCCCGGAATTTTGTCTGTATCTGGTAAAGGATAAGTGGCAGCTCACGGTACGACCGCACCTCTCTCCTGACCAAGTCCGTCACAACCTCTTCATGTGTCGGGGCAAGACAATGCTCGTGATCTCCCCTGTCTTTAAACCGCAGTAATTCCTTGCCGTAGAACTCCCAGCGCCCGCTCTCAACCCACAGCTCCTTTGGCTGCACTGCAGGCATGAGTAGCTCCTGCGCGCCTTTCTTATTCATCTCTTCCCGCACGATGTTCTCAACTTTCCTCAATGAGCGCAAGCCGAGCGGCAGCCACGTGTAAATGCCCGAGGCCAGCTTTCGTATGAAGCCGGCTCTCAGCATGAGCCGGTGACTCAATACTTCTGCTTCTTTCGGGTCCTCTTTCATAGTGGGCATGAACATCTGCGAAAATAACATGGTATAACCCCCTCGCAATCTTATGACCGGGATAGAAATGGAATTGGTTTCACTAACTTACTGTAAATCGGGCCTGGATGCAAGCAGTGGCAGGGTCAAGGGTCATGGGTCATGGGTCATGAGTGAGACAATAACTACGCACCACGGGGCACGGTTTGGGCTTCACGAGTTTCGTTTACCCTTGACCCGTGCCCCGTGACCCTTGACCCGTTTATTTTTCTATGTGGTACCCCTTCGCGTGCCACTCCGGAAATCCGCCGAGGAATGTCAGAATGTTTGTGTATCCGATTTTTCGAGCCACGACCGCGGCACCGGTACTCGTGTCTCAGCCGTAACCCCTGCAGTAAAATACGATCATGGTTGTCTTATCCGCAGGAAGTGTTTGTCGCAAAAGATAGAGCTTATCAGGAGGTGCGTTGACCGCTGTTGGGACATGGCCTTCCTGGTACTCCCGAACCGTGCGCAGGTCGACGATAACCATCCTGGCGCCATCGTCCATCCGCTTCTTGAGGTTACGCGCACTCAGATCTTCAAACATCCTGGCCGTGCAGGACGTCTGCAGAACAGTACAAAGAAGGAGGGCTACGCTAAGCAGGGGCGAAGGCCGGAAGCGCTGCCTCGTCCGTATCCTTGCACGGATCGTCATACCTTGACCGGAATCCCCGATTCACAGGGCACGCCTACCTGACAAAATCCGCACGCATAGGACTCAAACCCGAAATGTGAGAGAACGTATTCCTTTGTGAGGCCCGAAACATAGGCCCTGCACTTCTCTTTGTCATGCCCCTTTTCTCTGCTGATGGCGCCAGCAGGGCAGCGATCCGCGCATTTGCCGCAGATGCCCTTGGCGAAGAACAAGCAATAATCCTGGTGATCCTTGTAGGGCCTTTGCGATGGCGGGATCTGGATGTGTGCCACCACGGACCCGCAGCGCATAGCTTTGCCGACCGGTGTGATGAGCCCGTCACAGAGTCCGAATGTTCCAAGGCCGGACGCAAAGGCAGCATGCCGTTCCGACCAGGTCGAGGAAAGACCGTACCGTTCCGACATTTTTTGCGTCCAAAAGGGGGAATCAATAGGGGCCACAGCCTCGTACCCGGCCTCCACGAGCATTTCCACGAGCTGCTTGCGCAGCTTTGCGTTGAACTCCTCTCCATATTTTCTCGCCCGTGCCCATCTCTCCGAAGGAAGTGTAGTCTCTTTCCTGTGGTCACGCTTCGTTGTCTCTGCCTGCGGCAGTATCCAGCTGATCACCGTCAGTTCGTCAGGTCTCACGGTGATAGATGGGAACGTTTTCGCAAAAATCTCGGGCGGCGTCAAAAAGAAGGAGCCAATGTCCTCTTTCATCTGTGTATAGATCGGATCGTCACCTCGCGAGAACCCGATGAGGGGCTTGCCCCACGCCGGGTCGTTGCTCTCATTCTTAAGACTATTCTCTCCGGACGCGACGAACCCCTCGATGAATTCCTTTACCCATAGTCCCGCGTCATTCACCTGCATACTTTTCGTCATCATCAACTCCTCTACGTTTCGCTGGCCCTAACGCCAGGGGGAAGATGGAAGATCGCTTCCTTACAGGATGCTGCGCTATCGCTAGGAAGATCGCTGACGCTAGGAAACATCACAAAAATCAGATGACTCCGGCTGTAAGTTAACGTTTCTATCTTCCCTCTTCCTAGTCGCACAACCGTGCGACGGTCCTCCTAGTCACGCTCTGCGTGACGGTCTTCCTAGCGGAGCGGACGTCATACGTCCTAGCGAAGCGGTCTGGCCTCATGTGGGCAACGGCATGACATTATATCATGGAAGGTCATGCGTTGTTCAGCCACACCCTGCTGGAATACCGGCGGTAAATCAGAAAGGCCTGCACAGCCTGCGACACATTCATGGCCCACCAGACTGAGACCGGCCCAAATCCTAGCACTACGACAAAAAGATAGCAGAGCGGTATTCTTACGAGCCATACACTCACGGCAATCCGGGCGAGCACGGCTCGCGTATCGCCGGCGCCGCTCAAACCACCCCCGAGGATCAGCCCTGAGGCCATTATCGGTTCACCGATCATGTTGATATAAATGTACCAGACGGTTTCTCTGATAACGATTTCATTGTGGGAGAGCAAAGGCACGACCCATCGCGCATTGAGGACCACGGCCAGTGACAGGGCTGAGACTATCCCCACGCCTATCACCATGGTCACAAGCCCGCTCCTGTACGCATCCTCCGGTTTCCGCTCTCCCAGACAGTTCCCGATAATTACCGCATTGGCCATGTTGAATGCGAAGGCAGGAAGAAATATTGCGGATTCCAGCCGGAGTCCCGTAGTGAGCGCGGCGAGTACTTCGATCCTGTGCTCAGGCAACATGCTCAGGATAAGGAATAAGGCCACGGAACCAAGTTGCCAGAGGATCTGAAGTGCACCCATGGGCCAGCCGATGCTCAGCATTTTTTTAACCAGAGCGCGTGAGAACCTCCTGGAGTCAATCAGCATCACTTTGACGTAGTGGAGGTTCATAAGACTTCCCACGCAGACGGCCGATGCAGTGGCAACCGCGATGCCTCTGTAACCCAGGGGCGTCTCAAAAACGAGAAACAGATTGAGAGCGATGTTTACCAGACAGACCGTGGTCATAGTCTTCAGAGAAGCTTTAATCATGCCGCAGGATCTCAGCACACCATTGCTATTGATGAGCACATAATGGAACACAAGGCCGGCAGCATATATCCTGATGAACGGGGCGCTCAACTCCTTGAGCTCGAGAGGAATGTTCAGAAAGCTTACGACCCACGGGGCCAGTGAATAACCGAGCCCCGCGAGGATTATGCCAGCGGCCGCCGACGAAATCAGCGACGAAAAGATCGCCTCGCTCAGATCATCCTTCTTACCTGATGTAAAGAGCCGCGAAGCGACCGACACCGTCCCGACCGTGAGCGCATTCGCAATGACGATTAGAATGAAATATTGCTGGACCACGAAGCCGTAAGTGGCCTGGATATCTTTGCTTACCCGGCCGGCCACGTAGACATCCGTCAGCCCCACGAGGAACTCGAAGAACATGATGAGTGTCATGGGCCAGGCCACTTTCCAACTGTGCCTGATGTAAGCTTGGACGTCTTCTCTTTTCAGTAACGGCCCGACGCGAAGCATGCTACTAAACTATATGCACTTAGGTTGGTTTTTTCATGCCGCCTGCTGCTCACACCTCGCCGGCGATACTGTACCGCCCCTCTTGCTCTCTCACGAATCCCTCCTTCTGAAGGGCATCCAGGGCCTTCCTGGCACGCTCAAAGGGTAGCTGTAACGTTTCCGCTATCTCCTCATCCGTCAGGCGGTGATGATCGATGATTGCCTTGAGCACCATCCCCCGGACCTGCCGGTCCGACCCCTTGAAGGGCGACTGTCTCTGGTAATGGGCACTTTTGGGATTGATGCTC
>JADGQN010000224.1 GCA_017881765.1 Syntrophobacterales bacterium
AGAAACTGTGACATACGGTAATGGCTCGCACCGGCGATAAATAGATAGAGACTGGTCACCTGCAACAAGTACTTCGCGATTGCCACGGGGCCTTGCCAGCGAAAAATAGGCGCCCCTCGTCACCAGTCAACCGCACTTATCAAATGTCAATATTTCACCAACGAACTGCTTACCCCTACCAAAAGTCTAACAAAAGTGGAAAACTGAAGGGCGTCCCCAAAGTCCTTCCCTGAAACTCTACCCAAAGTCCTTCCCTGGGCGGTCGACCGTTACGCGATGATCTCGTTCAGACCTTCAACTACCTGGATCATTTCTTCCTGAGACGCCTTTCCTATAAGCTTTCCGATTCTCTCCACGGAGAGGGTTCGGATTTGACTGATCTTCGCCCATGACTGTTTTGGCAGATTGCCGGTTTTCAGCTCAAGCGTTAAAGGAAATCCTGCTTTTTGAGTTTGGCTTGTGATTGCAACGACTATGACAGTTCCTGACCGTTCATTAAAGATATCGTGACTGAGGATTAAGACAGGGCGAAGGCCGGCCTGCTCTCGACCTCGCGTAGGGTTTAAGTCTGCCCATCGGATCTCTCCTCTCAGTATTCGGGCCATCGGCTCACATCCTCGGTCAGTCCTTCCTCGGCCATTGCTTTCTCATCCACCCGGTCAAGCTTAGCACATTCGATCGCGAGTCGGCTTCGTTTCAGTCGTAGCAGCTTTTCACTCACTGCTTCCTGGATGACCTGGCTGCGGTTCTGATAAACATGCCTCTTGACCAACCCATCTAATTCGCCAATGAATTCCTTATCCAGTGTAATTGCTATCTTTTCTTTAGCCATTCTCGCGCCCTCCCGACAATAGTATGACATTATATCATACCATCAAGCATGCGAGCAATTACTCGGTCGATTCTATGCGTAACGGTGAATTCACCGGGAGCGGTACGCGACCCTGTGGAACGCTGGTTCGCCTTGGTTCTTCATCATCATTTCCAGTGGTGCCACCAGTTTCCTCCTGATTCTCTATCTACCGTCTGTTGCGACTCAAAACCGATATGCACTTCATCTCTTCCTGAAACCGGATACGCATGCTCAATGAGCAGGGTTCTCAATCGCCTTTCGAGATCGTTGTCATCCGACAGCCTCTTCTTCTCTTCGTCTGACTCAACGCAGATCCAATAAACCAAGTATTTCGGGTCAATGTCGTTTGCGCCGTAATGTGTTACCCAAAACTTCTCCTGTGCGTAACGGGCGACTAAATCCTTTATCGCACGCTCGATGCGCTCCGTCACTTCTTTGATGTTGGACGCGTTCTGTTCCATATTATGCCGAATGACCTGTTTGCCGCCGATCCTCCCACATTCCCGTAATGCACAATTAGAAACTACGTCTCCCACGTCCTACTTTTACGGGGCCGTCAACGGCTGACCCCTGTCCCTTTCTATCTATGTTTATCAATCCTCCCCCTCATCTCGCGGCGTGTCAAAGAGATGCCTGAAGTACCTTTCCGGAGCATTTAGAAAGTCACGTGTCACGAGGTAATGCTCCGTTTCGCGGTACGCCGTCTTCTGGATGGCGTCGCCGTCGAGGCTGAAAAGGATGGCACCCGGGTAGCTGAGGATAATGGGTGAGTGAGTCGAGATGAGGAACTGGGCGTGGCCTGCTGTTTCGAGGTCGTGGATGATCTTGAGGAAAGAAAGCTGGCGTTGCGGTGAGAGCGCGGCTTCCGGTTCGTCCAGTATGTAGATTCCCTGCTCAAAACGGTTGGCGAAGAGCGCCATGAAGGATTCACCGTGCGATTGCTGGTGGAGCGAGCTGCCGCCGTATGCTCGCAGGTTTGACACTTCTTCGATATAGGAGGCGAAATTGTAGAAGCTTTCAGCTCGCATAAAGAAGCCTTCTGTCACCTTCGGCAGCCACGATAGACGCAACGCCTGCGCAAGATCGGAACGGTCGGCAAACGTCGCGCGATGATGATCACGATTGCCACCCTCTGGATTGAACCCGCAGCACTCAGCTAGGGCTTCGAGCAGTGTGGATTTACCGCTACCATTTTCACCGACGAAGAACGTGACGGTTGTCTGGAATGATAGATCAATCCCGTCAGAGAAGGCGCGGATATTGAATGGGTATCGGGTCCGATCGAACTTTTCCGGCAGGCTGACCACACGACGCAGGAACGGGGCGCCAGTTGCGGCTACAGCTGGAGTGACCTTCTGTCTCCGCTTCATTCTCTCATGCCCCCTTTCCCCATTGTGCACTTCCTCCTATCGTTAGTGGAGAGTGTCCACTTAGGGGGTGGAAGTACGCGATCCGCTGCGGGCCATTGGGCGAACTTCTTCTTTCAATCTCGCAGTCTTGGCCTGAGCCTCAGTCGGGAAGTTGATAATTCAGTGCGCCCTCACCCCACTCCCGTAATGCACAATTAGAAACAACGTCGCGGCTACAACACATTCCTTCCTTTACTGCTTGATCTTCAGTTTGAAATCGGCCCGTTCTTTTTCCAGTTTCTGCAGTAACTTGACCGCCCGATCAAAATCCTTGCCCATAGATTTCTTTGAATCATCAGCGTACTTCCACTCGATCTCGAACGAGCCTTCGACGTCAGTGGATAGGACATCCCATAGTGCGTCAAGATTGCGACCGAAGTGCTCCGGCAGAGCGAGCCGGATCGAGAGCTGGTCGTAAAGATCATCGAGCGAACCTATCGTCCTCCCGTTCAACCTGCATCGTTTTACCGGCATGCCGGCACCTCCACGAAGGTCTTGTAATGATCCACGGTCACAAAGCGCCGCCCATCCTGGGAAAAGACAATGCGTTTTCCGCCACGGAGTCCACCCTTGTAGTCAAGGTCTGCCTCGCGCCATTTTCTGTCGGGCAGCCGGCCCTCCAGATTATTAAACCGATCGCCGCCAATGCTTGAACCCCGGAGTGCGCTCACTGACCATAGGTCCTTTCCGGGTTTCCATCCCCGTGATCGGGCCTCGCGCTTGCCCACAAACTTGGGCGGAAGTCTCTTGTTGTTCGTGCTGTCCAGGCTGCGGAGGATCTCGATCAGTTCCTGCTGGTCGATCTTGGGTGAGAGCCGGACATTGATTGCATGGACGACGTTCTCACAGGATTCAGCATGCGCCTGCGTAAGAAGGAGAAGGCTTACTAAAAGGAGAAGAATACCTGATGTGATTATTCGCCTTTGTATCATTTGAGCTTCTCCGTTTGATTTTATGCAACGCGGGCATCACCGGGAGACCGGCTTTATTGGCGGAGGTACGAGGTCCGCTGTAATGTTTAGTTACGGCTCGTTTGTAAGTCAAGTGCGCCACCTTTGTCAAATGTCAATATTTCACCAACGTCCCATAGGCCTCCCCAGGTGGCTCTTTCGGCGATCCGTCGGCGTCATCCCATAACCCCTGGGTCAGCCACGAGGCTGCCGCTTGGCCGAGTTAGCTTGCACACATTAGCTATGCGGTCTTTTCATAATGTGAGGCATACCAGTCAATGACCTGCCTTATCATCTTTTGGTAAGAAGTGTTATGCTTCTTGGCCTCTTTCTTGAAGAAGCTAACGCTCGATTTCTTCAGCGAGATGGTGACTTTCACGTTATCTTCCTTCAATACGAGCTGATCCGGTGGCGGAAGAAAATCCCTCACGACTCTCAGGTCTCCCATTGGTTCTTCACTGTACTTTATTTTGGTCTTCATAGATCTTCCTTCCTTTTCTCCAATATCCTGCGCCGTAGATGCGAATCACGCTACTTCGGTATGTAAACCTGACGGTCATGATGCCGTCATCAACGCGTCCGATACAGTAGTATCTGTCCTCTTCGGAACTGTGAGCCATATCTTCGGCGATGACACGGTGAGGGTCGAGAAACGCTCGTTGCGCTGTGGCAAACGAAACATGATGTTTCGCCTGGTTCTCTCTGTCTTTCTCCTCGTCCCACTCAAAAGAGGTTTTCCTCACAGACATACTATATCAGACGCTCAGGCCAGAAGGCAATACATAAGTATGGCTAATAATATGGGTTCATTCGCATCTTTCGCATAAGGCCATGATCAGCTGCGAGTGTAACGAGTCGGCTGCATCGATTTGTGTACCTCCCGGCACGGCGTGAACTTATGGGGTGCAAGTCCCTTGTGCGAGAACCAAGGGTGTCCGCTCATATAAAGGGATGCTACCAAAAGTACGAGCCAAAGGCGCGGACGTATCCGTGGGGATGGGTCCGAAGCCAACAGTGTGGGCTTTCGGTAATTTCATAATTCAATGAATGTCCCTCACTCCCCCCACTCCCGTAATGCACCTTACGGTGGTCTTCACATTCTTCTTCCTCGTCTTCATGTTTACCGCGAGTTCACCGGGAGACAGATTTCCGGATGATTCGCTGGAACGCATGGTTGAGTCACTCGGTACGGTGACTTCGCCGGCTGGAGAATGCTCATGCGCTCGGCGGGCCTCAATATCCGCATGCGGCAAAGCGGCAGGTACCAGGGCCAGAACAAAATCAGTAAAAAGGGGAGGCCCTTGCTCCGGAAGGTGCTGCAGCACATCGTGCTTCCTCTGGTCAGAGAGAAATGCCTGTACGGGTTATACTACGCCCGAAAGAAAGAGCAGGAGAAGATGCCCGGCAACAAGGCCATGACCTGTGTCTCGCGCCATTTCTTGAAGAAGTTCCAGGGCTGGTATAGGTCGGGGGAAGCGCTTAATCGGGAGCGGTTCTTCTGCTGCGAAACGCAATACCAGAACGTGGCATAACGATAGAGCAGAAGTCCGGTGAATCCCGGCTCGATCGACATCGAAGAGCTGCCTGGGGAGAAGACTTGACTTCATTCACCTAAAGGTAATGATTCGTTATGCGGTTCTTAACTGCTTTAACAGCTTGTCATAGTCCCCGTGTGAACCGATCCAGAACCATATAATCTGTTTGTCTTGCTGTATTCCGACAGCGCGGTAATCCTTTGTGATACGTAGAGAGAAAATCGGTCGAGTGGAATGTATCCGCTTGAAATTAAGACCCGGATGGTAGGGATTCCTCTTAAATATTTTGTATGCCTTCTTTGCTTCTTTTCTTATCTGTTCCGGCAATTCCCTGTAGCATTTCCAGAAACGGTCAGTGGTTCGGGAGGTCATAGCTTTTCGATACTCAAAGCCTTTGTTCTCCCCTGTTTATGTGCAGCCAGGGCCTCGTCAGCAAGCCTGTCTAGGATGTCTTCTGAACCTGCAAAGGCCTTCTCCCATTTTCCTTCTGCTTCGAGTTCTTCTATTACCCACTTAGCCAATGCATTCTGCTCAACCTCTGGGAGTCTGGATGCTTCTTTGAATGCTCTTTCCAGGAGCTTTGTCATTTTTAACCTCTCTTCTGCGCTATCGGTCATCCATATTTTACCACACCAGACGAAGATATGACATGCCGATGATCCACGCCTTTGTTCTCGCATAACAAAAAGCTCAGCCGACCGGACCGAGGCAGTGCTGAAAAGAAGCTGACCATCCTTCCGGGTCGGCTGCAGAGCCTAGTTAGCCGGTTTTGTCGGGACCTACATGTACCACATCATCGCGGCACCAAATACCCCACCTGCCAGAGCCAATAACCAAACCACCTTTATTGCCGCCGGGTTCGTTAGTTCCTTCGTTTTCCACCCATAGCTAAATTCGATTGCCCCGGGATGCCGAGATAGGATTTCGGCCCCACCCCGGAAGAAAAGCCAGAAGGTGCCGAGAATCCAAAGAGCAAAAACGCAGCCAAACCATGCCAGGACGTAGGGGTTGCCATCTCGAGGTCTGAAATAGTACCAAACGGATGGAATGCCACCTATAGTGCAACCAACACCCATGATTACCCAGGGGATGTTCATCCAAAAAAGGTAACCGCGGAACAAGGTGGAGTACCCTTTCTCAAGCTCGTGGTTTTCTTCGATATGTTTTTTGGCCGTCTTCTTAAAGGTGAAGAAGTTAACCACCGTGAAGGCAATGGCGACAAGCCAAAAGTACCGTAATATGAGATCAAGTGGATTCATCTTTCCTCGCTAACGAGGTCAGCTACGAGGCCACTTTATGGCCAAGTTAGCTGCACCCACTGGTTCGGCGCCTTACTTAGCCCGCATTCGATTGTTCTTCGAATTGTGCTCAAGTTCGCAAAGGCCCAGAGCCTCCATGAGTGGGGGAACGTAGACGCCAAATCGTCCGCGAAGGCCCTTCTTCAGGCCGTACCAACCACCAATGGGATTCTTCGGGGAGCGTCCCCAACCTTCTACCGTTCCTTCCTTCGCAGGTTTCTGCTCGTCCGCCCCACCAAGCTCGACCCAATCTCCGGCAGCTTTAAGCATGGCGTGCAGGTCATCGATGCAGCGCGCGTCGTAGAGAAGAACAGTCTTGCCCACCGTGCAAACAAGGACCCGTACACCGTCCTTTTCATCGACGTGAATCGTGTACTCGGCCGTTCCGGGCGGCGTCTTGAGCACCCAGGGATTGGCTTTGGTTCGATTGAGCGTTGCCATAGGTCTCCTCTCTTTGTTCTCCGAAGGTATCATTCTTCTCGCCGAACATGGGCTTCAGCGGGAGCTTTCAGCGATCCGCTGCAAGCCGTCGTTGGGCTGTTGATTTTGTAGTGCGTGCTGCTTCGGCATGTAATTTCAAGCCCAATGCACTCATCACTTTAAGAATGGTATCGAAGCCAGGACTTCTCTCCCCGGAGAGAGCCTTATACAGACTTTCCCGAGACAAACCGGCATCTCGCGCCACTTGAGACATACCTTTTGCCCTGGCGATATCTCCCAGTGCTTTAGCAATGAAGGCTGCATCACCATTTGCCTCTTCAATGCATGCTTCTAGATAAGCAGCCATTTCTTGAGGAGTGCGAAGATGCTCGGAAACATCGTATTTTGTCGTAATGGTTTTTGCCATAATATACTCCTATAGATTTTTTGCCAGGCGAAGTGCAGTCTTTATATCTCTAGCTTGGGTCCCCGGATATCGTGGAGGTTGTCGATCCACTTGGCGAAATGCGCAGTTTTGCGAATCTCAATCATAAACCAATTGTAGTCTATTGGCTACAGTTTGTCAACGAACCTTTATAGTTCCGCCTAAGAAGCCCAACAACGAGGTCAGCTACGAGGCCGCTGTTTGGCCGAGTTAGCTGCACCGATTCGTTGGGCATTCTGGTTTCTTTTTGTGAGCCAGTCCGTCACTGTTGGTCCTTAAATGTCCACATTTCAATTACGTGCCCTCGACATCCCGTCGCCACGCTGCCTCAAATGTCAATATTTGATCCCTGAGAAGTAAGTGCCCTTTCTGAAACCATCAAATGGTTACCACGATGATGTTCCCATCATCGAGAAGATCTGTTTCTTAAATAGGGACACCCGTATCAGCTCTGACCATAGCTTCACCCAAACGCGAAAAGACGATAGACAGCCCTGCAGCGTCCTTTTCAAGGGCATATGGGCCTTGGCCCATCTCTTTATGTTGCAGGCGATTATTTTACATGCCACGGCAAAGCATACTTTTGCTGCCCGACGCACACGAAGTCTGCCGATGCCATGAGCTCGTTTCAGTTCGGAGTTCGTTGCTTCGATCCCTGCACGGATCTTGTACCGGTCCTTCCATGCAGTTGTCTGCTGAAGGGTATACATATGATCACGCAGGCGAATCTCGGGGGTGATCTCCAGACGGAAATCCCCGACGGTATCACGGGCTTGGCAGCCTCGATTGCGATGGTTGGGCGCCCGCACCGGACAGCAATCGAGCATCGTACATGATCGGCATGTGT
>JADGQN010000225.1 GCA_017881765.1 Syntrophobacterales bacterium
GGCTTGGCGTCCGTGCAGCCCCACAGCGCGTAGGCCTCTTTGTACTGCTGTCCCGCCACCAGGGCGAAAAACCGTTTCACCTGCTTTCAATCAGTTACAGGGTTTTTACGCTCAAGCTCATGAGCCTAATCGTAAAACTACGTGGGCTCCAGCGTAAAACTTTCACTGAACAATCAAAAGAATCAATAGTTTACGATAATCCTCAGGATCCGGGTATTATGGAATGGTTCTTATGGTAACCACTGGACCACTGGCCATAGAACTGGCTTTGGACCCGCTTTTCATGGGCTTGATCATAAAACTTCTTGTTCCTCATGAGGTTCATCGTAAAAAAGCTGCCGGATGGGTGGGCGAAGAAAACGTCTCACCACCCGTGGTAGAGCTCACGGGTACCCGGAGGCGCTCAAGCCACGAGGAATGGAGGCGTACCTTGTGGTACGTCGGAATGACGCGGGGCGCAGGCAACAACGCAGATGAGGGTTTGACGAAGCTGTCTCAGCCCCCTTACCCTTCTATTATAATTTGCTTAGGCTTAACCTCTTCCTTCTCAGGCAGCTCAACCCGCAATATGCCATCCTTGATTGAGGCCTTGATTCCTGAAGCGTCTATCGTTTTCGTCAGCGAGAACGAACGGGTGAAAGTTCCGTATCCCCTCTCCATTCTGAGATACTGCTCGCCTTCCGTACCTTCCTCGATCTTTCTCTCTCCCGTGACGGTCAGCTCGTTCCCCTCCATCGTGATGTCGATGCTCTCTTTATCTACTTCCGGTACTTCCAGTTTGATGACGTAAAGGTCCCCGGCCTCGAAGATATCCACCGGGGGCGTCCACTGACTTGAGATGAAGTTTTGCGCCGTCCGTGTCCTGTCGATATCGCGAAACATCCTGTCCAGCCTATCTTGCAGGCTGGCCAATTCTCTGAATGGGTCCCAGCGAGAGGCCGCCATTATGAACCTCCAAAAGCTCTTTTCTGTATTATAACCTCTTCCGGAATAGTGTCAAGAGAGAGGCTGCGAGTCGTCTGAGAGACTTCTTCTGTTCTCAATCGCACTCTTTATCGTAAGGGGGTCAGTATAAACGAGGTCCCCGCCTACAGGGATTCCCGAGGCAATCCGCGTAATCCTTACGTGGAGGGACTTGGTTAGCTCGGCGATGTAGTGGGCAGTCGTATTTCCTTCTATGGTCGGGTTGGTGGCTATAATAAGTTCTGTAACGCCCTCTCTCTCGATGCGCTCCTTAAGCTCAGGGATTCGGATGTCTTCCGGTCCTATGCCTTCTATGGGATTAATCACGCCGTGCAGGACATGATATCGGTAGGTCCTGGGATTGGAGGACTCTATCATCATGATATGGGATGGTTCTTCTACGACGCAGATAATACCCTTGCCACGATGCTCATCCCTGCAGTACTGGCACGGTTCAATATCGGTAATGTTGAAGCAGATGCTGCAGAGCCGTATCTTCTCTTTCAGCTGGGCAATGCTTTCCGAGAGGTCGGCTATGTAAGTATTATTTGCGTGCAAGAGAAAAAAGGTGAGTCTTGTAGCTGTCTTCCTCCCGATTCCGGGAAGCCGGGTCAAATGCTCTATGAGCCGTTCTATGGGTTCAGGGTAGTACATTTACATGCCGAATGGCAGCTGGACCCCGCCTGTAATCTTGGAAAGCTCTTCTTTCCACATCTCTTTTGATTTTTCGAGGCCTTCATTGATGGCGGCGACGATCAAGTCCTCCAGCATCTCCTTGTCGCGCTCCTCCCACACGTCTTTTGAAATGGTCAGGGAGATAACCTCCTGCTTGCCGTTGACAACACAGTTCACCATGCCGCCGCCGGACTGCGCCTCCACCGTCTTGCCTTCCATTTCCTGCTGGAGCTTCTGAAAGTTTTCCTGCATCTTCTTTGCCTGGGTCAGAAGTTGTCCAAAGCCTTTTGTCATGCAGACCTCCTTTACACGTTGAATAAGGACTGTGCGTCTTTCAGGTAGTCCTCAAGGGCATCTTCTTTAGAGCCGTTGGCGTCGGAGAATTGCAGCCCGACTTCCCTGCCAAAAAACTGCGCTGCCAGACTCTTCAGTTCATTTGTTGTGCTGTTATCTTTTCCGACAAAACCATACTTTTTGTCAAGCAGCATGACCAGCTTTCCATCTTCAACACGGATTTCCAGCCCCTGGAGCAAGCTGCTGATAAACGGGCTTTCGCTCTTCAGGTATTCAAGAAACTCCTGAGCATTAGGATTCCGTTCCGGCGGCTGGCTGACGAGTGGTGGCGCCTCTGCGTGGATAGCAGTATCCACCCTTGTTTGCTCTGGCTTGGCTTCTGGCCTGACCTCCGGCCTGGTTTCCGTCCTTGCTCTCGGCGTAGCTTCCGGCTTAGCTTGTAGCTTGGTTTCCGGCGCGGCATCAAGATTAGCATCAAGGCGCGGTACTTCCCGATGCTCCTTTTCGGGTCCGCGAGAGGAAGGAGCCATACCGCTCAGAACGTGTTCCACTTCTCTCAGGCGCGACAGATTGTAAAGGTTGATGAACAGGATCTCCAGAGAGATTTTCGGAAAGGCACCCCTCACAAGGTCCTCAGCCTGAAGGACGTAGTTGAGCAGGTTCTGTATCTCGTAGTACTCCACGGTTTTAGTCAGCTCGACAAGCTGTCCGTATTCCTCGTCATCGATGAAGAGAAAGGGCGGCTTCCCTTCCCAGACCCTGATCATCAATACGTCTCTCAGGAATGAGACGAGAGCTTTGTATACCTGGTACGCATCATAACCCTGCTCCAGAGTCTGCTCGATGGCCGTAAGACCGGCTTTCGCGTCTTGGGCGATCACGGCCTCCACGATGCGGTAGACGAGCTGCCGCTCCACTACCCCTATCACGTCGGTGACGTCTCTCTCTGAAATATGATCGCCGCTGTATGCGATGACCTGATCCAGAATCGATTCGGCATCGCGCATGCTTCCGTCAGCTTCTCTTACGATGTAGGTGAACACCTTTTCATCGAAGGCGATCCCTTCCTCGGTGCAGATGCGCTTCATCTGTTGAATAATTTCTGCCTCGGAGATCCTTCTGAAATCGAACCGCTGACACCTGGACAGGATGGTATAAGGGATCTTTTGCGGTTCTGTGGTTGCGAGGATGAAGATGTTGTGGCCGGGTGGCTCCTCCAGTGTCTTGAGCAGCGCGTTAAACGCCTCGGACGTAAGCATGTGGGCTTCGTCCATGATGTAGACCTTGTACTTGCCCTCCATGGGAAGGTACCGTACAGTCTCCCGCAGTTCCTTTATCTCGTTGATCCCACGGTTTGATGCAGCGTCGATTTCGATGACATCAACGTAGCCCCCGCTATCGATGCCGGCACAGCTTGTACAGGCGTTGCAGGGCTCACCGTCAGTGACATGGGTACAGTTGACCGCCTTTGCAAGGATACGAGCCACCGAGGTCTTGCCGACGCCGCGCGGTCCGGAAAAGAGATAGGCGTGAGCCATCCTTCCCAGCCGCATAGCGTTCCTGATGGTTGTTACGACGTGGGGCTGACCGATCACATCCGCAAAGGTCTTCGGCCGCCATCTGCGTGCGATAACCGTGTAGCTCATGGACAGACCTGAAAAGAAGGGTTAGAGGATCCGAGAAAAGAAGGGTTCGAGGGTTCCAAGAAAGAAGGGTCCAAGGGTTCGAGGGTTCTAGGGTTCGAGGGATAAACTTTTCTGTCCGTGCATGTTGGAATTAATTCTTTCATCATCATCGGTTCTCGAACTATATGATTTATGTCATTATGTTCAGTGGTTTACCCTTGAACCCCTGAACCCTGTATTCAACCCCTGAACCCTGCTTTAATAAAGCCAGGCTACCTGCGGCACACGGAATGACTATTACCGCTGCTTCCTTCCGGACCTGACGGGGTTCATAGCTTTCACGTTGCGCAGGGCCCGGCTTTATTAAAACAGTGTAAAGTGAACAGTGTTAGGTGTTAAGTAACAGCGAAGACGGAGCTTTCTGAACACATAACACATAACACACAACACGTAACACTCGTTAATGGCGGAGAGACAGGGATTTGAACCCTGGGTACGATTTCCCGTACACACGATTTCCAGTCGTGCTCCTTCAGCCGCTCGGACATCTCTCCTCGTGATTGTTATAGCATACCCCGGGGGGCTACTCAAGCGATTCACATCCGAGGTAGGCCTCGATGACGGCGGGATCCTGCTTAACGACATCCGAAAGGCCCTCCATGACCACTCTCCCCGTCTCGAGCACGTATGTCCGGTGACTATGCTCCAGGGCTATGTGGGCGTTCTGCTCCACGAGAATCACAGAGATGCCTTTTTCCGCGTTGATGCTCCTGATGAGAGAGAAGATTTCTTTCGTGATGATGGGGGAGAGGCCCATGGACGGCTCGTCCAGCAAGAGAAGTTGGGGGTTGCCCATCAGTGCCCTTCCCACCGCCAGCATCTGCTGCTCTCCTCCGGAGAGCGTACCGGCGTCTTGCGAGAGTCTCTCTTTCAACTTTGGGAATGTATGGAGCGTGAGGTCAAACAACTGTTGCCGCAGGCGTCGTCGGCTCACCGTGTACGCGCCCAGCTCAAGATTCTCCTTGACGCTGAGGTTCGGAAAGACGCGTCGGCCTTCCGGTACCGTGCAGATGCCCATTCGAACGAGCCTGTCAGGTCTTTCACCGGTTATGTTCCTTCCTCGATAGTCGATATCTCCGGACTCCGGACGCAGAAGTCCCGAGATCGTTTTCAGAAGGGTCGTCTTTCCTGCCCCGTTTGCCCCGATGATGGAGAGGATCTCTCCTTCATTCACCTCGAGACTGACCCCGTGCAAGGCGCGTACCGAGCCGTAGCGCACGTAGAGGTGGGAGATACGCATCAGCATGTTTTCAACTCATCGCCTAGATAAGCTTCAATAACCTTCCTATCTTTTCTGACCTCGGCCGGTGTGCCTTCGGCGATCTTTTCACCGAAATCCATGACGAGCACGCGGTCCGATAGATTCATGACGAGGCCCATCTGATGCTCAATCAGGACGATCGTGAGCCGGAAATGCTCTTTCACCTGCCGTAGCGTCGCGAGCAGATCCCGTATTTCCCTGGGGTTCATGCCGGCGCCGGGCTCGTCGATGAGGAGAAGCCGCGGATTCGTGGAAAGCGCCCGGGCAAGCTCCAGTTTTCTCTGTTCACCGTAAGAAAGGTTATTGGCGCCAAGACTCCCTTTATCGGCGAGCTGAAAAAATTCGAGGAGCACGTGCGCCTTCTCTTCGGCGGACCGCTCCTGTTTGAAATACCGGCGCCTTCTGAAGACGGCGGAGCTCAAGCCATATCCATGCATGCCGAGGATCGGGGCAGTGAGATTCTGCGACACGGTCAGTCCATTGAAGAGCCGCAGGTTCTGAAAGGTCCTGGTTATACCGAGGTGGGCCAGGCGGTGCGCAGGCACGTGGTCAAGGCGCCGCCCAAAAAAAAGAACTTCTCCGGCGTCAGGCCTGTAGAGGCCGGTAATCAGGTTGAAGAGGGTCGTCTTGCCTGCGCCGTTCGGACCTATGATGCCCAGCGTTTCATACTCTTCGACGGAGAAGGCGAGGCCATCGACCGCCTGAACTCCCCCAAAGCTTTTCTTAAGACCGCTGACCTCCAACGCTTTCATTCGCCTTTACCCAGACCGAGAAATTTTGACTCTCTTCTCGCCAGGAGGCCGAAGGGTTTCCACATCATCACCATAATGAGGAATATAGGGATGAGGACCCATCTGAATTCAAGGGCCTGGGCAGGCAGGCCGATCCGCAGACCTTCTATGACAGTGACCCACAGCAATCCCGCGTATATAGTGCCCGTGATACTCCCCATGCCACCCACGATCACGATGATGAGAAAATCTATCGATCTGAGAAAATCGAAATTTGACGGATGAAGGAAGGAGTAAAGATAGGCGTACAGGGCCCCGCCGACGCCAGCCAGAAAACAACCATAGGTAAAGGCCATCAGCTTCATTCTGGCCGTATTGATGCCGAATGCCGTGGCAGCCAGTTCATCGTCCTTGATGCACTGCCAGAAAAGCCCGTACCTTGAGAAAATCAGGTTTCGCGTCACAAGGATGAGGAAAACCATCGTGAAGAAAGCGATCTCGAGGTTTACGATCTTGGGTATGCCGATAAAACCGCGCGACCCCCCGAGTATTTCTATGGCTCTGTCCGAGTTGTCGAGGAGCACCCGTACCAGAATACCAAAGCCTAACGTGGCTATGGCAAGAAAATCGTCTCTCAGCCGCAGTATCGGGACGCCGACAGCGTAACCCACTATGCCGGCCGCTGCGCCTCCCAGAAAGAGTATCGGCAGGAATGAAAAAATGGACTCCACCTTGAATACCGCGCCTAGGTACGCCGCGGTGTATGCGCCGATGCCATAGAAGCCGGCGTGGCCCAGTGAGAACTGGCCTGTGTAACCATAGATGACGTTGAGCCCCAGCGAGGTCAGGATCGCAATGAAAGAGAAGAGGATTATCTGCTGGATATACTCGGTGAGAAAGCCGCTCAGGAAAAGGCCTTTAAGGATGAGATAGGCGATGATCGAGCAGAGCAGGAATCTCTTAGCGCTGGTAAAAAAGCTCATACTTTGTCAATCCACTTACCGAAAATGCCGCTCGGCTTCAGGAGTAGAACGAGAAAGAGGATGAAGAATATCACTCCGTCACGCAGCGTCGATGAAATGAACGCGGAGACGAAGACCTCTGAAACGCCTATTATCAATCCTCCCAAAACAGCGCCATGGATGATGCCGATGCCCCCCAGAACTGCCGCTATAAATGATTTGATTCCCGGCATGATACCCATGAAGACATTGATCTGGGGATAGGCGAAGCCGTAAAGTATGCCCCCAAGGCCTGCGAGAGCCGCTCCAACGATGAAGGTAAAGGAGATGATCCCGTCCACGGGGATGCCCATGAGTGACGCTACTTCCCGGTCATGGGAAAGGGCGCGCATGGCCCGTCCGTACTTCGTGTAATAAATGAGCAGATAAAGCAGCAACAGGGAGAGGGCAGTTACCGCGAAGATGATCAGCTGGACATTGGTGATGGTGAAAAGTCGAAGGTCATAGCCGGTCACCTCAAAGGGTCTTGGGAACCCGATGTAGTTCGGCGTGAACAGGCTGTTGAGACTCAGGAAATACTCGAGGAAGAGAGATACGCCTACGGCAGTGATCAGGAGTGCGATCTTTGGCGCGGACCTCAAAGGTTTATATGCTATCTTCTCGATGAGAAAGCCGAGCAGGGCCGTGACTGCCATCGTGATGGGAAAGACCAGGTAGATCGGCACATCCCATTTGGATATGAGGTAGTAAGCCGTAAAAGCGCCAAACATGAAGATGTCGCCATGCGCGAAGTTGATCAGCCTCAGCACCCCGTAAACCATCGTGTAGCCGAGGGCTATGAGCGCATACACGGCGCCGAGTTGCAGACCGTTGATTAGTTGTTGCAAGACGTAACTTAATAGTTCCATGGAGACGTCCAAACAGTGTTCAGTGTTATGTGTTACCAGAATAGAGTGTTATGTGTTGTGTGTTACGTGTTAAGTGAAGACCTTAACGGCAACCGCCACGCTTTGCACACGACACATAACACATAACACTTCTCACTCTCTCACGGGTTTACCGTTGTCACATACTTAAAGCCGTCTTTTTCTACTCTTAAGATGACAGCCGATTTTATCGGATCGCCGTTCCTGTCAAAGGATATGTTTCCGGTGACACCCTTGAAGTTCTTAAGATCGGTCAAGA
>JADGQN010000226.1 GCA_017881765.1 Syntrophobacterales bacterium
AGCAGCCTTCAGGAGGGCCGGCGCCGTGAGGGTCGGGGAAATTGCGGAACTCTTCGATGCTGCCGAGGTTCTCGATTCGAAGAGATTGCCGGCCGGTCCGAGACTCGCTATAGTAACATCCGCCGGCGGACCTGGCGTGATGGCCACCGACGCCCTTATGCACCTGGGCGGGGAACTGGCGGAACTCTCTGACGAGAGCATGAAGCAACTCAACGCATTGTTGCCGCCTTACTGGAGCAAGGCCAATCCTGTCGACCTGCTTGGAGACGCAACCGTCGACCGGTTCGCGAAGGCGCTCGCCATATGCCTTGGTGACCCCAAGGTGGACGGAGTGCTCGTCATTTACGTGCCCATGGACTCCGCCCCTTCAACCCAGGCTGCGCAAGCTGTGGCCGATTGTGCAAAAAACGCCTGGAAACCTGTCATCGCAACGTGGATGGGGGCAGTAGACGTGGAAGAAGGGAGGCGCATTTTTGTTGAGAATAGCATCCCTCACTACGACACCCCGGAGGAGGCGGTCAGAACTTATGTGAATATGTGCAGGTATAAGAGGCATCTCGACCAGCTCTATGAGACCCCTGCCGAGTTGCCGGCGCACAAAGCGCCCTCGAAAGATCACCTGAAAGAGCTTCTCAGGATGGCGCTCAAAGAAGGACGAACGCTTCTCAACGAGGAAGAGTCCAAGAATTTTATTATGACTTACGGCATCCCGGTTGTGATTGCGCAGGTCGCTGAAGATCCTGAAGCGGCGGTGAGCATAGCGGAAAAGGTGGGCTATCCGGTCGTTATCAAGGTCGTCTCGCCTGACATCTCCCACAAAAGCGATGTGGGTGGCGTCATCATGGGGATCGATTCGAGCGCAGCCCTGAAGGAAGCCTATGAGAAGTTGCTGCAGCTGGTGAAGGAACGTGCCCCCGCGGCGGCCATAACGGGCGTAGCTGTGGAAAAGATGTTCACGGATATCGATTATGAGCTCATTCTCGGGACCAAGAAGGATAAGGATTTTGGTTCGGTCATCCTTTTCGGGATGGGAGGGACAACGGCGGAGTTCATCAAAGATTTTTCGATCGGACTCCCGCCGCTGAACCGGACATTGGCAAAGATGTTGATGCAGGACACCAAGGTATACAAAATGCTCCAGGGCTTTCGGGGCAAACCGCCGGCTGATTTTGAAGGGCTCGAGGAGGTCCTTGTCAATTTTTCGAACCTTATCGTTGACTTTCCCGAAATAGCCGAAATCGACATAAATCCTCTTGCCATAGCGAACGGCAAAGCCTTAGCCCTTGACGCACGAATCGTTATTGACAAGGATTATGACGCTACCGGCCGATCGGCCTATCCGCATCTGATAATCACTCCCTACCCGACGAAGTACATTACGCCCTGGAAACTGTCTGATGGCACCGAAGTGGTTCTGAGGCCCATACGGCCCGAAGACGAGCCCGCGGAGCACGAGATGCTCTCTTCGTTGTCTCAAGAAACAGCGAGGACCAGGTTCTTCTCCGTTTTCAAAGATATATCTCATGAATGGCTTATCCTTTTCTGCAATATCGACTACGACCGGCACATGGCGATAGTTGCGGAGATGGAGGAAAATGGAAAGAAAAGCATGATAGGGGTCGCACGACTTATTATGAACCAGGACCTGACGTCCGGCGAACTGGCCGTTCTCGTGCAGGATAGGTTTCAGGGGAAACACCTTGGGTCCAAATTCGTAGAGGTTCTCATCGGGATAGCCCGGGAAAGGGGCCTTGAGGAAGTCCGGGCGGAGGTCCTTACCGAGAATAAGAGTATGCTCAACGTCTTCAAGCGGTTGGGGTTTACGACGCAGTGGGTTCCGGGCGGCACGAGCGAAGCCGTATTGAAGCTGAAAGAACAAGCTGATTCCGCGAGCTTCCCGGCCGCAGCCGGGGCGTAATATATCTTTCGGTTGGTTAAGAGCTGATTCATTTTAAAAAGCGAAAAAGAGGAGTCTGCTTAGCCCCAAGTACGTCACCAGTTTTATCGGGAGGCAATGAGAAGGCGATTGACGGTATCGGTATCGCGGCAAACTCCGATAGCGAAAGGCTGATCGATGACTGAAATCGGTCACATGAACAAACGACAAGATATAAAGCGATTACTCGGTAGGTTTTTCGGCTTCCTGCTGCGGGTGGTGCGCGGTTTCATGCGCAATCAGGGTTTGCTCTTATCCGGCGCGCTTGCCTATTACACCCTGTTGTCAATTGTGCCTCTGTCAATCCTCGCCCTCATTGTGCTGTCCCATTTTGTAAGAGAGGAGCAATTGTTCCATACGTTGTCGACCTATACAGGGATGATGATACCGGGCTACGCAGCAATTTTGGCCGAACAGGTACAGGTATTTCTCGGGCATCGTCAGGCGGTCGGTATTATCGGATTCCTGGCCATGCTGTTTTTCAGCTCCATGGCCTTTGGGGTGCTTCAAAGTGCGATGGGGGTCATCTTTATGCACCGCGTCAGGATACAACGCCGCAATTTTTTCATTTCCGCTGTTATTCCTTATCTGTATATCCTTTCAATCGGCCTGGGTATAGTGCTGGTCTCGTTTATTACGGGAGCGTTGGAGACACTTGAAAAAAGGCAACTGATACTATTTGGATGGGGTGTAAGTCTTGAGGTTACGTCCAGAATCGCACTGTACATACTGGGGATAACCAGTGAGGTGGTTCTGCTCGCTTCCACATACCTGCTTATGCCGGCGGTGCGTACCACGTTTCGTCACGCACTGATCGGGGGCGTAACCGCAACTATTTTATGGGAGATCACCCGCCACGTGCTGGTCTGGTATTACTCCACCCTGTCGATGGTAAACGTAATTTACGGTTCCTTCGCGACGGCAGTCGTGGCCCTTCTCATTACGGAGGTTGCCGCATTAATCCTGTTGTTAGGTGCTCAGGTTATTGCGGAACTTGAGCACAAAAATCAATAATTGGCCGATAAGAAAAAGCTATTTCCGGTTCATATCCCCGTGGTAAAAAAGACCACAGACAGGTGTGCGGAAGTACTACGAAATAATTGTTGCTTCTGCGGTAGACATGAGAGTCTGTCTGCCGTATTATTAATGCAGAAGTAAAAAGACTGCGTTTACGATTGAACGCTTTCATTTACGGTTTTCTTGTACATCAATCTTCGGTTCCAATTTTTGTAGTAAGCCGGGGCACCCTCCCTGCTGGTTGTCCCGCGAATGGAGGTGCAAGATGACGAATAAAATGAGACTTATCTTTGTTATCGCAGCCACTATTTCCACTTTCTTCTGTGTGCTGATGAGTACGCAGTTTGCCCTTGATATTGCTGACCAGACACTTTCAGCAGTTGCGCATGTACTCGGCCTGCATGAGGCGCCTGCGCTTTCTGCTCTGGCGCTATTGGTAATTCCTGGTCTGTATCTTGCCTTCAGGCAGCGAAGACATTCCTAGCTTAGACTGAGTATTGATCAGTTGGAAGAGAGAGCTCAGACAGCACTTTGATTACGGAGTTAACTGCAACAACATACCAGCAGTCAAATCGAAACCCTAAAGGAGGAATACCATGAAATCGAGCATTAGGGACAAGGCGGAAGGAACGTTTCACGAAGTGAAGGGTAAGGTCAAGGAGGTCGCCGGGAAAATCACCGATAGTCCCAAGCTGGAGACCAAAGGCAAAGCCGAAAAGATAGCCGGCAAAGTGCAGGAAAAGGTCGGTCAGGTCAAGGAGGTTTTGGGGAGGAAGTACTGAGAGCGGCGTACCATGCACCGGCGTGTCCTTGGGCCCGTCGGCTGCGGTTGCGTGATACACCACAAGCAGGACTCCGAAAGGCATGGGATCGGGTACCTTGTTACAAAATGGACTCAGGTGTACGCGGGTGGGCATTCCAGGGGCTGCCCGGAAAATTCGTAGTATCCGCCCGGTCAGACTGGGTTGGAAGAGGGTTATCGTTTACCTGCTTGTTTGCGCAACAGTCATCACGGGCGCTCTTCTTGCAGTTGGATTCCATCACATCTATTTTGACCAAGCCAACCTGCCTGACATAGGACCATTCGCCCGCTTTGAGTTTCCTACGATCGGCCACATTTACGATGCCAACGACCAGCCGCTCGTTGAGGTAGCAAGGCAGTACCGGCGGATCACCAAGTATGAGGACATCCCGCCCATTGTTCGTGATGCGATTCTCGCCGCCGAGGACAAGAACTTCTTCTCACATAGCGGGGTTGACTATTCTATCATTCCTCGCGTGCTGGGCAAAGTCAGGATTGGAGCTCTGGTGGCACGTCTCGTAGGGCTGGGAGGACAAGACGAGGTCAATGGTCCGGCGATTTTCCCACAAGGAGGATCGACGATCACCCAACAGCTCGTACGCGGTCATTTTCTCAAAGACCTCACGGGTTTTCAAAATCTCACGGCTCAAGAAAACAGCAACCAGCTCCGACAGGGCGTACTTTTGCCCCGCGCACTGTCTTGCATGATCGGCGCGAGGAGCGCCCTCATGCTGGTTCGGAAGCTCGAGGAGATTCGGCTATCGTTGTGGGTCGAAAGGCAGATGCAGGAACATTTCGGTTCGAAACGCCGCGCTAAGGAAGAAATTCTGGCCCGATACGCAAGCTTCATTCACATGGGAAACAGTCAATACGGGTTTGCGGCCGCAGCAGAATACTATTTTAACCGGCCTCTCGCCACCTTAACCGTATATGATGCCGACAAGGCAGCGGTGCTGGCAGGCATCGCAAAGTCGCCGCGATACTACGCGCCCAGCGCGAAGGAAACCGGGAGAGTCTTGCGCCGCAGAGACCACACGCTGGGGCTTATGGCGAAGAACGGTTTTATTTCTCGGGACAAGTTGAGGGAAGCCGAGCAGCGCCCGATCCCGGTGGTCGCGCAACACAAGGACAAGGCGCTCCAGGCGGCCGCGGTCGTTGAAAATGTCTTCGAGGAACTGAAAGGCCGCCACGCAGACTTCGGTCCTGAGGACCTCCGTGATGGACGTATCCAGGTTTACTCGACGGTAGACACCCGGGTGCAGCAGATTGTGAACGAGGCGCTGGAGCACGGCCTCCAGCTTTATGAGAAGCGACACCCGGGCGCCAAAGGTCTAATCCAGGGCTCTGTCGTCGCGCTGAGGAACCGAGATGCAGGCATCCTCGCCGAGACGGGTGGTCGTCAGTTCTACGAAGGCCGCTTCACCGCATACAGCGACTTTAACCGCGTCACAAAATCCCTGCGACAGCCTGGGTCCACAATGAAACCCATTGTCTATCTTGCTGCTTTTCAACAGGGAGCATTTGATCTTGACACCATGGTTCCCGACCAGCCCATCAGCGTTCCCGATGGAGGGAAGCAGACCACGAAATGGATCTCAAACTCCGATGGTCAATTCAAGGGCATGATCCCCCTCCGGAAGGCGCTGGCTGAATCCAGAAACGCCGTCGCGATTTGGATCACAGAGCAGATTGGGATTGACAGAGTCCTGCAGATGTCGCGGAGTCTGGGGGTTCAGACGCCGTTGCAGCCATACGCAACGACAGCGTTGGGCGCGTCTGAAGTGAAGTTACTGGAACTGGCCAATGCGTACCGCACTATGGCATCGGGCATCATCGCCCAGCCGTATGTGATCCGGAAGATCGTCCGCGATTCGGACCAGGTGGCGGCTCATATCGAACACGGCGGGCCTCCGGTCTATGTCGACGACGACGCGCTCTCGCTCATTCAGGAAGGCCTGCGCGGTGTCGTGCGCATTCCCACAGGCACGGCTCATGCGCTCGACTCCCGTGGGTTCCCGATCGCCGTTATGGGAAAGACAGGGACAACAAATGAGTTCAGGGATGCACTGTTTGTAGGCTCGACCTACGGGCCCGAAGGAATCACTGTCGCCGTCCGGATAGGCTTTGACGATAATCGTTCCCTCGGACCAAAAGAATCCGGCGGCAAGGTCGCGCTTCCGGTGTTCAGAGAAATCATGCTCGGAGTCTACCGTGAAAAGATAGTAGGCCCCGTGCCGGAGTTCCCGGCTCAAATGGAACAGAGCATCAACGCTTACCTGAAAGGTGACTCGGTCGCATATGCAGCTGACATAACAAAAAGAGCTTCTCCCCAATAAGTTCGAAATCCTAATATTGAACTCGGGAAACAAATTCAAAACATAAATCTTCAAATGTTCAAAACGCTTTGGTGATTTGGATTCTTAACATTATTGCTTGGGATTCAGGATTGTCCCGCCTTCGTTAAGGATCAGATCGTGCGTGCATCTTGCTCATGTGCTTCTTGTAATCCTTGTCCCGAAAAAGACCACACGCTCGCAGATGGAAGTACTACAAAATATTTGTTGGTTTTGCGGCAGACACGAGTCAGCGCCTGTCGTATCGTACTGTAGATGACTTCCTGGTGCAGATAATAAAGGCTTATGATCGTGAAAAGGAGAAACCTAATGCAAGCCAGAACGAGGCTCTTACCTCAGGGAGAGAAGTATGATCGAGGTGGGGGAGAGAAAGGACAGATGAATGCAGACTGCGCATGGTATTGTAAAGAAGCGTTTCAAGAAGTGATTCGCAGAGAGGCGGTAAGGAGCTCCAGGTCCGGCAGATCCCCCCTCCTGTTGCTCTTCGATGTTTCCGTGTGGGAGTCGACTCAAATGACCCGGAAGATCACCTCGGTGCTCTTTTCCTCGACACGGGAGATAGACGTGAAGGGCTGGTACACGGATAGTGCCATCATGGGTATCCTCTTTACCGAGTTCGGTAAGATGCGCAATGCTGTCGATGCTGCAAGAGAGACTATAATCGGCAGGTTGTACGGCAGCCTTTCCGGGATACTGAGTAACGAGGATATGCTGCGGATGAAGATAACGCCCTATCCTCTGTCACAAGAGGCCGTGGCATCAAATGCGCAGAGGGTGGGTGGGCCAGGCGGTATTTGAGAAAAAACTAAAGATCAAGGAGAGCAACATGAGATTGCAATTTATATTCGCCATGATCGCGAGCATGCTTTTTGCTGCCGACGCTGCTTACGCATTGGGGGGCGGGGGGCATGGCGGTGATGGTCGTAGAGACTCTTCTCAGCCGGCCAATGTAGCTCCTCAGGCCGTAAACCATGCAGTTTCTCAAGATGTAAACCATGCAGTCCGTCAAGATATGGATCATGCAGTCCGTCAAGATGGCAATGATCAAGAGGAGAACCCTGGCAATCCGAACAACCCGCCGTGCCTTGTAGCAGCTGTACCCGAGCCCATAACAGCACTTCTTCTCGGAATAGGAATCTGTTTGACCACCGGATTCATGGTCACCAAAAGGAAGCAAAGAAGCTGATAGCCTGTCTTCTGTTAAGGGGCATTCGTTCCTGGAGTTCAAAGGCTGTGATCAAGCAATTGCATTATTCATTGTATTCATCATCGGACTTAGCAGGATAGAATTCATGGTCCTTCAGGGATCGCCCTTGCGCCGGAGTTGATTATTCCTGATATCAAAATGCCGCAAATGAATGGGGCTGACGTGGCGGATCACCTGCTGCATACCGATAACACGAGGGATATTCCCATCGCATTTATTATCGCGCTTTTTCAAAAGGAAGAGGTGAGCAAACGGAGGGGATATATACACGGCTTTCCGTTTATCACAAAACCGATTACGAAAGATGCACTCGTACAGCAGGTTGATTCCAGTTCCTATGCAATCTTAATTGTTTTCCGGTCGTTGTCTTTACGGGAGGGAAAAAAATCATGAAA
>JADGQN010000227.1 GCA_017881765.1 Syntrophobacterales bacterium
TGCCCTTGCCGCTTCCCCCCTTGCCGTGAACGAAGAGTGTGGGGCGGGCCGCGTCAAAAGAGATGGCTCCCCAATCGGTCTCTACCGCCCAAATGTCCTGGCCGGAGTTGCCGGTATCTATGTCGATCCGTACTGTATTTTGAACAGGGGTTGGAGCCCAGGGGCAAGCCTCGAGATGCGAATCATCACTTTCATCACAAAAAGGTATGGCAAATTTTAAATAGCGAATATCAAAATCCAGGCGTGTTACACTCCAGGTATCATTGGCACCGGATAATGTCCCTATATAGTGATCATTGAGGTAGACCTTATCAATCTCGGGCACAAAATCCGTTCCTGAATAATCTTCATCAACATCGTAAACCAGCAGCTGTAAATGAGCCTTGGAAGAAATTACACCATTTTGGATGAGTTTGTTTGGTTCAGTTAAGAACCCGCTGCTATCGGTTTTCCCCACGACTCGATTGACCTCGATGTTGAATTGGATCGGACTTTGCGAGTAGAATCGATATTCATCCATCGTTGTGCCAGTATCCTGCACAAATACAGTATCCGAGGAATCTGGCGGACCGAAGGGGCCATTTCCGGAGTGCCCGGAGGCTAATTGAGACAATTCTCTTTTAGGAGGCGGCAATTCGCCAGGTCGGGTTGGGGTTTTAGCATCCGGGGTTTGAGTGGGAGCTTCATGCAAAGGCGAAGCCGATGTTGGAATACCTCCCTGGAACATCCCAACCAGGAAAAGTATAAAGGACAAAAGGTTTTTGTGGTGCCTGGCGTGAAAGAGCAGGCCCGGGCTTAAGAGAAAGATGGAGGCTAAGACAGGAACTATGGATCAGGATAGGGTCAACCAGATTATCGATAAGTATAAGGGGAAGGCCGGTTCGGTTATTCAAGTGTTGCTGGAGATTCAACGGGAAAACAAATGGCTGCCGGCGGAAGTGCTGGAGACGGTCAGTGAAAAACTGGGAGTGCCTTTGAGCCGGATACAGCAGATAGTCACCTTTTATAAAGCCTTTAGTGTGGCTCCTAAGGGTCGTCACGAAATCCACGTATGCCAAGGCACTGCCTGTCATGTCCGCGGTGCGTCCCGTCTCCTTGACAAGGTTGAGGATTTGACCGGCATCAAACCCGGCGAAACGAGTCCGGATTTAAAATTCAGTTTGAAGACTGTAAACTGCCTTGGTTGCTGCGCACTGGGACCGGTGATGGAAATTGATGGGAAGGCTCACGGTAAGATGGCGCCATCCAAGACAGCAGAGATCTTAAGAAAATATGAATAGGATATAAACTATGCCTCGAATAAAATCACCCGCCGATTTGGAACAATTCAGGAAAGAACTACTCTCGAAAGCAGACCCGAATAGACCTTGTATTGCACTCTGCTCCGGCTCTGCCTGCAACGCTTCCGCGAGTGCGGAAGTCGCTCTGGCTCTTGAAGAGGAGATTGAGAAGCAGGGCTTACGTGGTTCAGTAGACCTCAGGAGGACCGGCTGCCACGGCTTTTGTGAGAAGGGACCCATTATCGATATCCATCCTGAGGGAATCTGCTATTTTAACGTAGCCCCTGAAGACGTTCCTGAAATTATCTCCGAGACTATTAAGAACAAGAAGGTCGTAGAGCGTCTACTCTATACAGACCCGGCCACAAATGAGAAGATAGTGTATGAATCTGAAATCCCCTTCTACAAGAATCAGGAGCGGAGGGTTTTCCAAAACAACAGTAAAATAGATCCCAAGAACATAGACGACTACATTGCTGTTGGCGGTTATTCAGCGCTGGCCAAAGCCCTTTCCAATTCGACTCCGGAGCAGGTAGTGGATATGGTGAAGGCTTCCGGCCTGAGAGGGAGGGGAGGCGCCGGATTCTCCACAGGAAAAAAGTGGGAGTTCGCCCGTAGTACTCCAGGTGACATAAAGTATGTGATCGTCAATGCAGACGAGGGAGACCCTGGAGCTTATATGGACAGAAGCCTGCTCGAAGGGAATCCCCACGCGGTCCTTGAAGGGCTGACCATCGGAGCTTATGCAATCGGCTCGCATCAAGGTTATATCTATGTCCGTCAGGAATACCCTCTGGCGGTTAAAAATGTGACCATCGCGATCAAACAGGCCGAGGAGTACGGTCTGCTCGGGAAAAACATCCTTGGCTCAGGTTTTGATTTCTTTGTTGAAGTGCAACAGGGGGCCGGCGCGTTCGTGTGCGGCGAGGAAACGGCTCTGCTCAGGTCTCTCGAGGGAAAGGCAGGCGAGCCAAAAGCGAGACCGCCCTATCCAGCCGTGAAGGGTCTGTGGGACAGGCCGACAAACATAAATAATGTGGAGACATGGGCCAACATCCCTCTGATCATCAACAATGGACCCGATTTCTTCGCTTCTATCGGTACCGAAGGGAGCAAGGGAACCAAAATATTTTCATTGGTGGGGAAGGTAAACAACACGGGCCTTGTGGAAGTGCCCATGGGCATATCCCTGAAAGATATTATCTATAAAGTGGGCGGTGGCGTGCCCAAGGGCAAGAAGTTCAAGGCGGTTCAAACCGGTGGCCCGTCGGGAGGATGTATCCCTGCAGAATACTTGGGCAGAGGGGTCGACTTTGACGAACTGGCGAAAGTCGGCGCCATAATGGGTTCCGGTGGAATGATCGTCATGGATGAAGATACCTGCATGGTAGATGTCGCCAGGTATTTTCTCAGTTTTCTTACGGATGAATCCTGTGGCAAATGTGTCCCGTGCCGTGAAGGCATCAGACAGATGCTTAAGATACTCACGAATATCACCATTGGAAAAGGAAAAATGAGTGATATTGATCGTTTGGAAAAGTTGGCCAGGACGACCGGAGCAGCCTCTTTATGCGCTCTGGGGAAGACTGCTCCCAGCCCGGTCCTGAGCACACTCCGTTATTTCAGGCACGAATATGAGGAACACATAAAAAAGCATTACTGCCGGGCCGGCGTATGTAAGCAGCTCGTCAAGTCGCCCTGCCAGAATTCCTGCCCTGCAGGCATAGACATCCCCCGCTATATTCGGGCAATTGGTGACGGCAAATATGGCGAAGCAGTCGCAGTAATTCGCGAGAAGATTCCGTTCCCGGCAATATGCGGTTATGTATGCGTGCATTATTGCGAAGCTAAATGCCGCCGCGGTGAATTAGAGGAGCCCATAGCCATCAGGGAACTTAAGCGATTTGCCGCTGACCATGATAACGGGCAGTGGAAGGAGAATGTTAAAGTCGCTTCTCCGACGGGAAAGAAAGTGGCCGTCATAGGATCAGGGCCGGCAGGACTCACGGCAGCTTATTATTCAGCCGTGCTGGGGCACGACGTCACGGTGTTTGAAGCCTTACCCAAGGCCGGTGGTATGATGCGCGTGGGAATACCAACGTACCGCCTACCCGCGGAAGTCCTGGATAAAGAGATAAAAGAGATAGAGAATGTCGGGGCGAAGATAAAGACAAATAGCCGGGTAGAGTCATTGGATGAGCTCTTTGCGCAAGGCTATGACGCTGTTTTTGTCGGCGTGGGCGCGCACCGCGGCACAAACATGGGTATAGAAGGAGAAACCACTCCTAAGATCATAGACGGTATAGACTTCCTCAGGGATGTCAACTTAGGCAAGGAAGTAACAGTAGGGGACAAGGTGTTGGTAGTAGGAGGCGGTAACGTTGCTATCGATGCTTCCCGGACAGCCCGTCGTCTCAAGGCTAAAGACGTAACCATTGTCTATCGCCGGACTCGCGCTGAGATGCCGGCCAGTAAGGAAGAGATAGATGAGGCGCTTGAGGAAGGTGTGAAGATAGAATATTTGGCAACACCGACCAAGGCCATGAAGGTGGATGGCAAGGTACAGGTAGAGCTTATACGGATGGCATTGGGCGAGGTGGATGAAAGCGGTAGACGCAGACCAGTACCAATAGCCGGCAGTAATTTTACCGGCGAGTATGACCTGATACTAAAAGCTATCGGTCAGGAGTCTCTGGTCCCTGGTACGTATGGTCTCGTGGTGGAAAAGGGCGGAAGGATCAAAGTAGATCCTGAGACGCTGGCTACCTCACGAAAGGGAGTATACGCCGGAGGAGACGTGGTAAGCGGGCCTGCATCAGTGATAGAGGCAATCGCCGTCGGTCGACAGGCCGCAATATCCATAGACAAATACCTTGGCGGTACGGGAAACATAGAAGAGGTACTCGCACCACCCGAAGGGGCGCCCGCGGCCTTTAACCTGGAAGAAGCCGAAGGAGAGCAGTTCAGGCCGTCAATAAAGATGCTGCCAATCGATAAGAGACTCAAGGGTTATGCTCAGGTAGTCCTTGGCTTTGACCAGAAGAAAGCGAAGAAGGAAACAGCACGTTGTCTGAGATGTGATTTAGAGAAACGTTAAAGCAGTAAGCATGCTGATATGTTCAACGAGAGTTACTTGGAGGAACTATAGATGAGTACGGGCAAGATCACCTTAACCATTGATGGCCGGCAGGTTGAAGCCAATGAAGGGACGACAATATTCGAAGCGGCTAAAGAGGCTGGCATATATATTCCGACACTTTGCAATCACGAAAAACTGGAACCTTACGGAGCCTGTCGCATTTGTACCGTGGAGATTAATGCCGGTGGTAGAAAAAATCTCGTTGCTTCTTGCGTCTACCCCGTAGAGCAGAGTCTGGTAGTGACTACCAGATCAGAGAACATAGATGAAATTCGCAGGACGATTGTAGAAATGTTGATGGCTCATGCGCCGGGAGCGCCGGCATTGCAGGAGTTAGCCCGGGAGTATGGAGCGGATGAGGCCGCTTTTGAAAAAGAAGCGTCGTTCTGCATTCTTTGCGGTTTGTGCGTAAGGTATTGTGCTGAAGTCAAGAAAAAGAACGCTCTTGCCTTCGGTGATCAAGGGCCCAAAAGGGAGATAAATTTCATTCCGAAGATAGCCGCTAAGGAGTGCTGGAACTGTAAAGAATGTTTTGCTCTTTGTCCTACATCATATCTACAGGCAGCCTTCTTTTTAACGGAAGGGCTCTCCTTCCCGCAGTCCTCTACCTCAGAGGGATAGGCAACGATTCTGCGTTCACATAGCCGGCGAAACCTCTTGCAGTCATTTTGTGCATTTTTTCACGTTGGTGGCTTTTCCCTCTTGACAAACATGATATTGTTTGATATATTAAACTGACGTTCGCTATATAGAACAACTTTGAACTCCATCATGAGCCCTGTATTCAAAAGAGTGCCGGCCACTGACGGGTGTTTTGCTATCTCGGAGTTGCTTGCCCAATCGAAGGGACCCATGGGTATCAGCGACATATCCGGGAAACTCGACCTGAATAAGAATACCGCGTTCAACATCGGACCTATTCTGGTAGATCTCAACGTCCTTGAAAATCAGCATGACAAGGTGCCCGACTCGTCCATCCGGGAGTTAACGAAGTTACGAAAAGGGATTTCCGAGGAGATTAGTCATCGTTTGGAATCAGGGATACAACAAATACGGACAACTCGTACAGCGGAAAGAGAAACGGTCGTGGAAAAGCGCTTTTACTGTTGACAGGAGCTTTGTAGTTTTGGTATACAAGAAGTACGTGAAATCAGGTACAAACCCACGCAGTTGAAGGCCGTGGCTGCGCAGATACGAGATATCCAGAGGAGCTAGAAAATGAGGTACGGAGAGACAGGATTTAATTTGGAAATTGATCTAACCCGAGGAAACATTGAGAGGGTAGAAACTGACCCGAAATTGACTGAACTTCATCTTGGGGGTCTAGGTACGAGCACCAAGATATTATGGGATAGGGTTCCCCCTGAAACTGAACCTTTTTCTCCTGATAATCTCCTCATATTCAGCACCGGTCTTTTATGTGGCACACCTGCTCCCGGTGCTAATCGTACCATTGTTTCTACCTATTCTCCTCAGACGTTGTTAATGGCCTATTCAATGATGGGAGGATTTTTTGCGCCGGAATTGAAGTACGCCGGTTACGACAAAGTCATCTTTCGCGGCAAGTCCCCCAATCTGGTTTATGTGTGGATACACAATGACAAAGTGGAATTACGTGACGCCTCTCATTTGAAGGGCAAGGGCGCTGTTGAAACCGCGGAACTTATTAAGCAGGAGTTGAAGGAGCCGAACGCCCAGGTAGCTGCTATCGGACTCGCCGGTGAGAACAGGGTCTATACGGCTTCCATAGAGCAGGGCCGCTCCAGTGCCAGCCGACTGGGAGTGGGCGCCGTTATGGGAGACAAAGGGATAAAGGCGATAGTTGTTCGTGGAACAAAGGACGTCAACCTTGCCCGACCGGCTGAATATATGCAGCTTTGCAACGACGTGCTGAAATATATAAAAGTCCGGGAAGAGCATCCGGTTCCGGGGGTAATGACCATTTTGCAGGGGCTCGGGTCACCGCAAGAGATGAAACACGTCGATGAGGAGTGGCACACCCAGAATTTCATGTGGGGGAATGCACGCACCCGGAGAAAGGATTTTTGGAACAAGGAAGTCGAGCAGAAGTGGAAGGAGACCCAGGAAACTGTGCGGACGCGGTTGATAAGTTGCTACAATTGTCCGATGAAATGCGGTGCAATCATTTCAGTGCCGGGAATTTCAACCTACATGATGAAATGTTTCTCGAAACTCACGTATACCATGGCGGCCTATTCAGACCTTGATTTCGGTTTCAAAATCGCTCAACGCGCGACGGAGTATGGCGTGGACGGGTTCTCAACCCCGCAGATTATGGCCTTCGCCTTTGAGCTTAAAGAAGCAGGCATATTGACTGACGCGGACTTTGCAGGATGCCCGTCCGATAACGAGGGGAAATTCTACTGGTTACTCGATAGAATTGTTCGGCGGGAAGGGATAGGAGATGTGCTGGCCAATGGCACTCATTGGGCGGCACAACAGATCGGTAAGGGCGCGGAAGCATATGCTCATAATAACATTAAGAAGCATGAACAGCTGCCTCTCAAGCTGGGCATGCTGAATCCCGTCTATTTCCTTATGTACGCTACGGGCGAGAAGATAAACATTACCCAGATTGAAGGGCAGTTTCCCCAGTCGCCTTTTCTTACGATGGAGGAGAGAGAAGACTTCATCAAGGATTGGATCCAGGTTCCTGATGAAAAGTTTAAGCAAATTGTTCTGGACTGGGAAATGCGCGGAGAACGCTCAAATCCATATTACCCGACCGTTGACATGTCCGTTGACATTGTTGACTGGCAGGAGAAGATGCACTACATCGATGACGCCCTCGGGGTGTGTGCCGGTTTGTCGTCATTTCCCCTGAAGCCTCCCTATCACATACACAATTACCCGCCTCTAATCTCATCAGCGACCGGCATCGATATTGACGAAGCCGGCCTGACGAAAGTCTATAACAGGAACCGAACGTTGCTTAGGGCCGTTAACGTAAGAAGAGGCTTGACGAGAGCCGATGAGAAGCCGCCGGAAGACCATTGGAAGAAAAGATTCCCCGAGCTTGAAGAAAAGCTCTTAGACGCGTACTACAAATTCAAGGGATGGGATAATCAGGGTATTCCTACGAAAGAGTCTTTGCAGGAATTGGATTTGGGTTACGTTGCCGAGGATCTTGAAAAGAGAGGGATTATAAAAAATGGCCAAGATTAAGAAGAAAATCAAGTCAATCAAGATCGATGTTGATAAGTGCAATGGTTGCCGGGCATGTGAGGTGATCTGCTCCGCCTT
>JADGQN010000228.1 GCA_017881765.1 Syntrophobacterales bacterium
CTGCGACGAGAAGCGGAGCACCGCGATATCCGGGGTGCCGAAAATCTTACGGAATTTGCCTCCATGTTGCGCAGTCCCCGGGCGGTGATGATGCTGGTCCCCGCCGGGCCCCCGGTGGACGCTGTGATCAAAGACCTCCTCCCGCACCTTGCGCCCGGAGACCTTATCATCGACGGCGGCAACTCCCACTTCAAAGATACGGACCTGCGCACCGGCACGCTGGCAAAAAAAGGCATCCTTTACATGGGCGTAGGTGTTTCCGGTGGAGAGCACGGTGCCCGTCACGGCCCGAGCATCATGCCGGGAGGAACGCCTGAGGCTTACGAACGGGTCAAACCTGTACTGGAGGCGGTTGCCGCCAAAGCAGATGGAGAGCCGTGCGTCACCTATCTTGGAAGCGGGTCCGCGGGTCATTATGTGAAGATGGTGCATAACGGCATCGAGTATGGCCTCCTGGAGCTGATAGCTGAAACGTATGACCTGATGAAGCGAGGCCTGGCCCTTTCCGATAACGAGCTGCACACGGTCTACGATACATGGAATCGCTCGGAGTTGAATGGTTACCTGATCGAGATCACGGCGGATATCTTCTGCCGGAGCGACGACCAGACGCCAAAACGGCTGGTAGACGTGATCCTGGATGAAGCCAAGCAGAAAGGTACGGGTAAATGGACCTCCCAGGATGCGATGGAATTGCAGATACCCGTCCCGACCATGGACATGGCAGTGGCCATGCGCGATCTCTCCGCTTTCAAAGCGGAGCGGGAGGCGGCAAGCCGGTTTTTGAGCGGGCCTCCTCCTGAAATGCACTCCGGCCGGGCATCGTTTCTCAGGCAGCTCAAACAGGCTCTTTACGCGGCCATGATCATCACGTACGCCCAGGGCATGGCGCAGCTATACCGGGCATCGCAGGTGTACGGGTATGGCCTGAACCTGGAGGACGTGGCCCGCATCTGGCGCGCGGGATGCATCATCCGGGCCGGCGTACTTGCGGAGATTCGCGGCGCGTACCGTGCTCAGCGGGCGCTTCCCAACCTGCTGGCCGATCCCCACCTCGGCCGTCTTATTATGGATCGCCAGGAAGCGCTCAGAGAGGTCGTGAAGCGGGCAATCGACTCAGGCGTTCCCACACCGGGACTGGCTGTTTCTCTCAACTATTTTGACGGGTACCGGAGCGCGTGGCTGCCGGCGAATCTGATCCAGGCACAGCGGGACTATTTCGGGGCCCACACGTATGAGCGGATCGACGCAAAGGGGGTGTTTCATACTCAGTGGGAAAGAGAATGATGGTGTGGTAGGGGCCGAGGCGCCTTTTGCGCCTGGCTTTGTCATCTTCGGGGATTGCACGCTCCTCGACGTACGCCGTGGTACGCCTCCGGGCGGCAACCCCTCTATTTCGCGCCATGCATCAAAATTCGCCTCGGCCCAAAAAGGCCGTAGCTGCCAAGCTTCTCTCATGTTGCGATTCTGAGTTTGTCACATTAGTCATCTATGTCCCTCTCGCCCTCTGCTTGCGGGTACCTGGCTCAAGCAACTTGTGCTTTGCAAGCACTGGCTATGCCTCCGGGCGGCGACGTCTTGCCTTCGCGTTATGCATCAAAATTCGCCTCGGCCCAAAAAGACATGGTTTCGAGTCCTCCTCTTTGCTTGCTCGTTGTGGCCGCTGACGAGGCGAGAACCCGTGTGGAGCGGGCGCGCTCTGGTCTCGTTGCCTTAAGTTTGTTACATCAGTCATCTATGTTCCCGTCCCGCGGTTTGTCTCTTCCACCTACTCCTCACCTTGGCATAATCCCTGAGACTCCCTGTTACGGATATAAATCCTCAATGGAAAAGGTTAGAGCCACTCCTTGCCGACGCATATGTCGGTATTTCTTACGTTGAGTGAAAATCGTGGATTCCCTTGATGCTGTATTGGCCGCGTTCCTAATTCTTACGTGGACAGCAGGGGAAGTGACTTTAGCTAAAGATTCTCATAAGAAGGGGTAGGTAATATACGTGGATCCGCTGGGTTGTCTGGAATCCTTACAACTCTCTTACCTAAAAACCTCATAAACCAAATTGGTAAAAATGGTAATAATCTAAATGTGTTGGCGTTTCCCTATTCGCTTTCCTCGCTTCCACATGCTGTCGGATTTCTTTCCAAATACAGCAGACCACAAGAACCTGACAATAGCAAAGTACGCGAACTCTAAGGGAAAACATGGTTGGCTCAGATATTGCATTCCCTTCATGGAATGCACGCGGCCCAGCCCCGTGCAGATCCTCTAAATCTCAGCACAGGGAGGTAACACCATGTTCAGAAAGTCCTGTTTTCTGTTTCTTATAATGGCTGTATCCATCTGTCTAGGCGCCGTGGCGGCCAATGCCCAAGTTACTTTTTTTGACAGCACGGGATCTACGTACAGGGGCTCGTATTCTGCGTTTGGCACGGAAGATGCTAATACGGGTAGAGCGGTCGCCGGCGAGTTTACGTCCGCAAGCAGCGGGAGTGTCACAGACATGTGGCTCGAAATAGACTGGCGCGGGATCGGCACCACGTCGCGCTATTTTACGGCACAAATATGGTCGGTTGATAATTCTGGTAGCCTTGCCGTCCCCGGAACCATGCTTTGGAGTTCCAGCCAGCAAACAGCAAGTCACGTATATGGACCCGCGTCCAACCCTCTAGACACCCTTCAGGACGTCAGCGTGAGCGGCCTCAGCTTGACAGCGGCACAGCAGTATTTCGCAGTTGTGGTCGGCTCCGACTCTGGCACCCCCACCGCCACCTTTGGCAGCGACGTCGTTTGGTATCAAAGCTCAACTCTCACTGGTTTGACCGATAAACTATTGAGCGGCACCTGGCAAAATTATACTAACACTAGCGGCAACTATCTGCCTGGCTTCAAGATCCTTGGCGCGACGCCTACAGGTGTGCCTGAGCCAATCACCACGCTCCTTCTTGGTTTTGGGCTGGTTGGTCTGGCAGGCGCAAAGAGGAAATTTAAGAAGTAGCTAGAACCAAATTGCAAAGATAGGAAGGCAGGGTCTTTTGGCTCTGCCTTTTTTATTTCGTCCGGTAACGATTAGGGACTGTAATCTGCTACTCTCAGAGAAAGCGCCATTGTGCGCACTTCAGGAAGCTAGGAGCCTGTCGGAGAATTAGGCATTTTGGATTTTTCGTCGACAAAAGTGGGAAACAAAAGCCAATATAGGACCCATTTCTGTACACAGGTGGTCCTCCAAAGTGCGAAACGTAAGCAAAAGTGGGAAGACTCGATTTCAAAAGGGAATTCTCCGACAGGCTCCTAGGCAGGGAGCACCCGCTCAAGAGATGGACACGTAGTTCCGTTCATTCCGCTACCTCAGAGAAGTCCTGAAGCGTCCACCTCCGTGCACTAAGCAGCCCCTCGCCTTTGTCAACGCCACGAAGGATGTTCTGTTTTGAAACAGCCGCAGTTTCGTGGCAGCGCGGGTGACGAGTCGACTGATGCTTCCCGGAGGTGGTTTCGTCTCCGTTCGTCCGGGGCCTACGTCTTGAACGGGGGGCAAATCATGAGACTCGTGATTCCCAGTAGTCTTCGAAGCGATTGGATTTCATGATGCATCGTAACGCAATGATGGCATTCGCCCCACGCAGGGACCATTCCATTCCGGATTGTTTGAGGCGTTGACCGATGACGGTCTTGCAGCCGGCCTCTACAACACCGGAGCCCACAAAGAGGCCCTGGGCGCGGAACTCGGCGTACCGCATGCGGTCCTTGTTTTTCTCCAGGTAGTGGAGTTCCGCTTCGGCTTTCTTTCTTATTTCCGTGCCCGTGGGAAGGTTCCGTCGCGCCTGGACAAGGATCTTCTCCACGTTTCCCTGATCCAGGTACGTCCACCATCGGATGCGCTGTTGCCGGATCTGCTTTTCATCGGTTCCGAAGAGGTTTTTGCAGAGTTGGGAGACGTGTTCCCTTGCATGGTAGAGGTCGATGATAACGATGGCCCGAGGGAAGTGCAGATCCGCGAGATTCTTGATCCACTCCGCCCCATCTCCGAGAATGACAACCCGCGTCGCGCACAGCAATCCCCGGCGCACCGCCTCCCCATAGATACGCCCGCCAAACGTTTCGGCCGTCTCAATGGCGCCCACGAAGGTGGTTGAGTCCGGATCCCGTACCGGGAACTCTTTTGCGTCGCATGTCGTCTGCGTGAAGACGCATCCCAATTTTGCCTCCCGGGTATGAGCCGGTCCGTCCTTGCCCTTTCGTCCGGCGAGCTCCGCCTTGGTCATGGGCACCCCGGTTCCATCATAGGCAATATACAGAAGAGGAAGGGCTTTATCCTTCGGCGATGCACACACCGCTTCACGTGCTTGCCAGGCCTCCATCTGTTGTCCGATATTTTCGGCCACCCGCTCCACATCCTTTGGGCTGACTTCGATCCCTGCGTAGATCCTGAGATCGTCACGGCCCTCCTTGAAGGTCGACTGACTTCCCGCCCGGGCCATCAGGCGCCGCAGTCCCGGGGAGCGTGTGGTCCCCACCACGTCCAGCGCTTCATCACCCGGATACCGCGTCGCGTTGCAGGCCGGGCACTGGAACATCGAGCGCGCATAGGATACGGGTCCCAGGATGGTCAATAGCTCCTTCGTCTTGAGTCCTTGGCTTTCCATCAGCGCACCACACGCACAGATCACCCGTTCGGGCCTTCGGCCACACCCTGTCCCTTTGAGCAATCCCTCCAGAAGCTTCGCTCCCCGCGACAGAACTGCTGCCCGCAAGGCTGCCTCCCACGCCTCCAGGTCCGGCCTCCGGGCTGCTTGTATCTTTTCGAGAATCCGGGTTACTTCCCGCTCCTGTTCGAAGACGATCTGCGTCGTTTTTTTTCCGGCTCCCCCGGGAACTCCTCTCTTTCCAACGCCGCAAGCCTGGTCGTCAGCTGCTCGAATTCCCGGCAAAGAAGCACAAACCTCTTATGAGCCGCGATATCCCTTTGGGCCTGCTCCAGTTCGGAGGAGCGTAATCGTTGACTGACCGTCCGTTCCCCTTCTCGCCGGGATACCACGTAATAGGGCCCCTGCAGCTTTGTCTTTTCCGTTCCCTTTACCGGAACCTTAAAATATTGCTCATTAATCGTCCCCCGTCGCATCGATCGGATCGACCGCATTTCCTCAAGAATAGCGCTACGCCGTTCTTCCAATTCCTGGACGATACCCATGGCCCCTCCTTTATTGTAGATATATATCTACAATACCATATGGCAAAAAAAAGAGCAATATGGAAAACCCCCGTTCAAGACGTAGGCCCCCTGATAACTCTTGACTTTATGTGCAACATATAGTAGTGTAATAATAGATGCTTGTAAATATGAAACATACGCTACTATTACTGATTAAAATATCTATTTCAGTGGGGTAAGTAAATTGAAGAGGCCGTCACGGAAAGGCAGACCCAAACGCGGTATCTACGACCTGCTGCGCATGCAGCGCCTGTATCTCTGCTTGAGGGAGTGGTTCAAAAGCGACTACGAGTTTGCGCAGGAGCTGCAGCGTTCCGGCTTGGCACTGACCGGAAAGGTGCGCGCTCCGAACACACTGCAGACCATGCTGAGAAAGATGAGAACCCTCAAATGCGGCCGGCTCGGTGCTGAGTATATTCATATGATGGCCCACGCCGCGTTGCGCGGTCTCGGCGGAAACGAGAGGAACGAACTAGGGGAAAAGCTCGTCCTTGCAAAGCTGAAAGGAGTGATATCGGCGGACACCAAAGGTCGGCCGCCGAAAGAGGGTCGCAGGGAAAAAGTCGGCTATGTCGGGTGGCGATACTATCAGCGGCTGCTGAGCGAGGACGACGCCACGCATCCGTTTGTGGTCGATTTCGCGTTTTTTGACGATCATGACGTGGCCATCGACGTTGCCGAGGTGCTCTCGCTTCCCGCCAAAGCAGTGAGAGTGATTGAAGCAGACATCCTGGGAAAATTGCAGGATAGCGGGAAGCCCGACGAGGCAGCTATAGTCGCCCAACTTAGACGGCTCTGCATCAGATACCGTGTACGGACGAACAGGCTCTTTGTCGCGATGATGATTGTCTTTCTGCATGTGTCTCTCCGGACGAAGGTCCTAAACATACCCTACGCTACCGGGAAGTTGAACCCCCGGGCGGGCTCGGAGGCCATGGCTCCCGACCAGCAGGTTGCGATGATGGAAAACGCCATCAAAGGCCTTACCGACAAACTATCTCCGTTTGGATGGACAATGGAAGATGGCACGCCAGATCAGATTCACGATTTTGCGGTGAAGTTCCACGAGCTTGCGTCGTTCATTTGACTTGACGTTAACACTCTGAAACTGCATAGGAGGCGTGGGCGTGGGACAGCGCGCAGACTTCAGCGGGTGCGCGCCGTCTGAATAAATTTGCTGCGCGACGCCGTTGAAGAGTTACACCTGGAGGAGGCGGTTGCCGCTTTACATCCGTCCGATATGGATCACGATGAATACGGAGGTTGACCATCAAAGAATAGAGAGGGCGTCCAGACATTGAAACCGGTCACCCACGGGTTGGCTCCGAATTACTACTTCACGCCAAACACCTGAACGCCCTCGGTTGGAGTTCTACGAATACGTCAACAAAGGCCTCTGGGTATACGTCCTCATAGTAATCGAGGCTCTGGGTGATTACACGGCCCATGAGAGAACACGGATGGTTAGCAATGTAGTGGCTCAGCCTGCCGGCGTCGATCTGATCCTTATGGGTCATCCAAACTTTCGCCAAGTCGTAGACGAGTCTTTCCCCATTCCCGCCTTGCAAGGTTTTGACGTATGCCTCTTCGTCTTTATAGGAATTCTTTGAAAGATTGTAGACCTTGCTCCAGAAATCAAGACAAGCCAAGCTAAAAATGCCGAGCCTACGAATTTTCCTATATAGCGGCTTGATCTTAATCCCACATTTACGTTCCGTAAGTCGGAACTGCCCAATATATGTACACATGCTGACCAGGGTGCGCTTAGTTAGTTTGCCATAGCTGGTCGGTTTGCAAAGGATTCTCGCGGATGTGACCAGAAAGATAAGTTCCGGTGTCGTCAAATTCAGTGATCGGACAGTATCTAATCCATCGAGATAATGCATCGTGCCTCGTCGTCCATGTTACATAATCATCATGATCTACTTATCGGGCACTTGCCCACCTCTCTTAAGATGACGTCCCTGTTGTAGATGCATCACGGTATAAATAGGCACTCTCAAAGTTTACCACCTACCCAGCTCCGTTTGCTCTGCGGTTGCGGTGATTACCGCGTAAAGCCTGGACCATCGGTTGTGAAAGCCACTTGCTTGGATGGCTCAATTAGAGCTCTTTCAACGCTGTTGATGTTACCCATATCACCTAGTAATGGCGCGCCGCAGGGTGATCAAGTTCGTGAAGATTGCCAATCGTACTGGTTCGAACGCAAATCAATGAGGCCCCGAGTTGGTCTCAGTTATTTTCCGTGCAGTACATCCATCCAGCGCAAGGCTTCAGTCTCGCTTATCTTGCCCAGGTACATCTGGGTGGTCTTGAGATCCTGGTGCCGCAGCAGCACTTTCGAGATCACCTCGAGAGGAACCCCGTTCCGGCTCGCGTAGGTAGCCGAGTGCCGCCTCAGGTCGTGAGGCCGTACCTTGAGGTGCAGGTCCTCCCCCAGTTTCTTGATACAGGAACGGGCGGTCGAGTAAGAA
>JADGQN010000027.1 GCA_017881765.1 Syntrophobacterales bacterium
GGTCGCCTCCCCCAGAATATCGACGGAAAAGGCAAACCCCTCTCTGCGCAACCCCGTCAGCCTTCTGATCGAATGATGGCTCGTTTCGCCCACAATGAACTGGCCAGCCAGCTTCTTGATGGCATAACGAGTGAAGTTGCGAAGGAGGAGAGCACCCAAGGGGCCGCCATGGTCCGCAAGTTTCGCGCCCCGCCGCACGAAGCCCGCCATTCCGCGATCTTCATGAGCAAAATATTCCCTCGTGTGCTCTCTTACGAGTGCGGAATTGGAGAGACAGGGGAAGACATCGACGAAGCGGAGCATCGCGGTGCGGAACTCGGGATGGCTCATGGACCAGGCCATCATTTTCCCCATCCAGCGGCCATTGTCAAAGAGGGTCGGTTTTTCGCCCGCGATTGCGCGGAAGAACTCTTTTCCTCTGAAGATGATCCTATCGTTGAGTCCTTGATCGTTCATCGCATCACTGGGTACATATTATTTTATGCATCCAATCCTTGCAATGCACCTCTCAATAAAGATCCGTAGTCGGACAGATACACACGCGGCACACTCCCGTGGGCGGGTGCGAACCCGTAAACAAACCGGGCAGGCCGTTGATGGGCGGCCTCCAGTGGTGTATTATATCTACGAAGGAAGCTCGCAAGGGGGAAGAATGAGAAACAAAGGATATACAATCCGTAAGAAGCCAATGCAAGGAAAGACAGGGCCGGCTAAGTCGGTGGACGAAATCCTGCGGGAGGCGTATCAGGCAGGGCCGGCAGGAGGCTACCGTGAGCGTTCACTAAAGATCCATGGTCTCATCTGCGCCAAATGCGCACGGGAATTCGATTACAAGGACCAGCACCTTCTCACCGTGCACCACAGGGACGGCAATCCGAACAACAATCCGCCTGACGGTTCCAACTGGGAGAACCTCTGCGTCTACTGCCACGACGACGAGCACAGCAGGGGCTTACTGGGTGACTACTTCAGCGGGGAAAAGTGACCCGAGGGTCACTAAGGCAAGGGATGAAGCAGGTTGAGGTAAGGGCTAAAGCAAAGGTTGAGAGAACAGATAGAGAATAAGAGATAACCTAATCTTACGTGGCTTCTGCTTTTTCTTAACCTTAACCTTCGTTTCAGTTTTTACCTCAACCTTCTTTTGTCTTTACCTGTTTCACTCTCTCAGAACGGCCACCAGCCGCTCCGGGTGCAACATCAGATCCAGGGCGTGGACTATGTTTGCAGTGACAACATCCGCCTCTTTAAGAACGGATGCGGCGCATCCTTCCTCACCAATGACTGCTATCCCCAAAGCTGCTTCGCGCAGCATCATCGCATCGTTTGCTCCATTACCTATAGCCGCCACCTGCTCAGGTCCAAGCTGCCTGACCAATTCGGCCTTGTCGATACCACTTGACAATTGCCCGGTCTTGACCACGGTGAAGCTCCCCGCGGCTTCCTTCCCGATACTGTCATAGGTGTCAGCGGTAACTACATAAACCTTCACGTGCTTGGAGACCTCGTCGAGAAGCTCCCTCACACCTTTTTTCATCTGCCCGTCAAATGCGATCGTGCCATTAAAGTCGACAAGCAGATACTCTAGAGTGATTTCACCCCATCCCGGAATAGAAGCTGTGACCATGAAAACCTCCTTTTGCTGTGCGTCTAGTCTACCACGGGTCGGGTCGCAAAAACCAGAATTATGCCGATTCGCCTTCAAGCGTGTGCCTTCGTTGTCGCTGCGTCCTTACAGAATGCTACGCTATCGCGCTCCTCGACGTGCTCCTCAGTACGCCCGGGTACCCGCTTGCGGGTGGGGCTCCTCGCTGCTGCCCGGGGTAACCCCCCCGACCGAAGGCTGGGTCGTCCGCCTGAATGCAAATCGGCATTATGAGCGGATTTCCTCCAATTTTATCGCCAATTTTAACCTTGATTGTTGGGGTAAATCCCATTAGACTGTCATGGCTATGAAACGCTTACTGGGGCCGGTAACAGCCTTTTTCCCAACGCCATGCGTACTCGTTGTTTCAGGCGACATGGGTCTGGCGCACATCAGCATGGTTGCCTGGGCCGGGGTAGTCAATGCCGAACCTCCGATGCTTGGGATTTCCATGCGGGCGCAAACCCACTCATACGCCCTCATCAAGCGGTACGGCCAATTCACCGTGAACATTCCGCATGAGGGCCTTGTGCGTCAGATAGATGTCTGTGCCATGATGGCGGGGATCACGAACGACCATTTCGCCCACGCAGAGTTGACGAAGTTGCCCTCGAAGAAGGTCACTCCCCCGATCATCAGCGAGGCTATCGCGAGCCTGGAATGTGAGGTTCGCGAGACGCACTCCCTGGGAAGTCACACGCTCGTTATCGGCCGGATCGTCGAGGTTCATGCGGATGAGCGGATCCTCGACCAGCAGGGGGGAATCGTGATCGACCATCTGAAGCCGGTGGTCTGCTGCCCCGCGATGCGGGAATACAGAACTGTTAGTGAAAGGTTGGAGAGCTATGGATTCTCGAAAGGCAAAGCAGCGGATTAGCTGCGTCATTTACGACTGCGACGGCGTTCTGTTTGATTCTCTGGAAGCAAACCGGAGACTCTACAATCACATCTGTGCATCCGTCGGCAGAAAACCGCTCGCGGAAGAGGAGTTGGCTTACTGCCACACGCACACGGTGTTTGAGGCACTCCACTCTCTTTTTGAGGACGACGAGGCAGGAGAAAAAAAGGCCCTGGAATTCCTCAAGCACCAGGTTGACCTGAAAACGTTCGTTGAATACCTCATCATGGAGCCGCATCTGCTAGAGACTCTGGGGGCCTTGCGGCAAAAGAAGATCAAAACGGCAATCAGCACGAATAGAACCACGTCGATGAAGCACGTCATGGAGAAGTTCAAGCTGTGGCCCTACTTCGATATGGTGGTGACGGCGCTCGACGTCGAACACCCAAAACCGCATGGCGAATCAGTAGAGAAGATAGTTTCTGCACTTAACCTGAAAAAGGAAGAAATCCTCTTCGTAGGGGACTCTGATGTCGATAAGAAGACTGCTGAAGCCTCGGGAGTCAGTTTCGTAGCCTACAAAACAAGGCACCTTTCAGAAGATGCCTTCATAGATGACCATCTTACTTTGCTAGATTTTCTCTCGAATGGGGACCTGTTCCTCAGGAATGGCCCTCCTCCCCTTGACGAGACGGACAACCGGACCTGACAGCACATAGGCTACGGTGAAAATAAAGAGCATGATCTCCGGTTCTATGAGAATGATCACAAAGAGCAGAACGGCAACGACAATCGCTTCGAAGGGTCTGTTCCTGAAGAAGGCCATGTCCTTGAAGGTGTGGTAGCGAACGTTGCTCACCATCAGAAAGGCAAGTACGTAAACGAGTATCGGCGTGAAAATACGCTTTGTCTCGAGCAGGGGACCGTACTCGGTAAAAAAGAGGATGGACCCGGCGATCGTTGCCGCGGCCGCGGGAATGGGAAGCCCGAGAAACTGTTTCTTCTGAACCGTCTCGACCTGCGTGTTGAAGCGAGCGAGCCTGAGCGCACCGCATGTCACATACAGAAAAGCCGCGAGCCAGCCGAACCTTCCGTACCCTTTGAGCGCCCACATGTAAACGAGCAGTCCCGGTGCTACGCCAAAGGCTATCACGTCGGCAAGGGAGTCGTACTCGACGCCGAACTTGCTGGTCGATCCGGTCATCCGGGCTACTCTGCCATCCAAGGCGTCGAACAGACAAGACAAAAATATGGCCACGCACGCATAAGTAAATTTCTTGTCTATTGTAGCGACTATAGAATAGAAGCCGCAAAAAAGGCTTGCGGTCGTGAGAAGATTGGGGAGCAGATATACCCCTCTTCGTCTCCTTCTTTTCATGCTTTTCATGTCTCTCCCCTCTTCCTTGGCATCACTGGGACACCCGCACGCGGGTACCCGGTCGCCCCCTCCCCTTCTCGCGAGCCGTGCTCGCTACTTGCGCCATTCCATATTCTCACAGCGCCTTTGAGGTTTTTCGCGCAAGTGGCGTCAAGCCACTCTTCACTTTCTGGCCTAATTGTACCATAATTTCGTAGCCGGGTGGTATGTAGGTGTCTACTCTTGACCCGAAAGCAATCATACCAAGGGGGTCCCCCTTCTTAACAGCATCCCTTTCGCGCACCCAGCAATGGATGCGACGGGCAAGAAAACCCGCAATCTGAACGACGAGCAGCTTCTCGTTTTCCTTCTCCAAGAGAATGTAATTTCTCTCGTTCTCCCTGTCTACGTCCTTCTTGAAGGCAAGCCCGTAGCGCCCGGGCTTGTGACTTATGCGGCTCACGACACCGTCACACGGAGCCCGGTTCACGTGTACATCGGCCAGGCCCATGAATGTGGCGACGCGCATCGCCCGGCCTTTCAGAAACTCCTCCTCCGTCATTTCCTCAATACCCATCACCCTTCCGTCAGCGGGAGCCATAAGTTCGGCGGCACTGCTGTGACCTATCCTTTTCGGATTTCTGAAGAAATAGGTAAAGAAAAGGAAAAGAAAGAAGCAGATAAGTGAAACGACGTAGAGCTGGAGGGCAAGGAAAAGGAGGGACAGAACAATCGCCGGGAGAACAAAGACCAGCCCCTCCTTCGCAAGAGGAATTCCCCTCAACCCTTTCTCCCGATCCAGCTCATCATGGAGCGGAGCTTTGCGCCCACCTGTTCGATCAGGTGTTCACTGTCCTTCTTCACAATTGCGTTATAAACGGGCCTTCCCGCCATGTTCTCAAGGATCCACTCCCGGGCGAACTCACCCGACTGGATCTCTTTGAGGATCTTGCGCATCTCGGCCCTTGTTTGTTCGGAGATAATCCGCCTACCCCTCGTGATATCACCATATTCAGCCGTGTCGCTGATGGAGTACCGCATATAGGAGATGCCACCCTCATACAGAAGATCGACGATCAGTTTGAGCTCGTGGAGACACTCAAAGTAAGCGATCTCGGGCTGGTATCCGGCTTCGACAAGCGTGTCAAAACCGGCGCGGACCAACTCGGAGGCGCCTCCGCAGAGGACCGCCTGCTCGCCGAACAGGTCTGTTTCCGTCTCCTCGGCGAAGGTGGTCTCAAGAACGCCGGCCCGCGTGGCCCCAATGCCTCTGGCATACGCGAGCGCCCTCTTCTTAGCCTTACCCGTGTAATCCTGGTAAACTGCGATCAGGGAAGGCACACCGGCCCCCCGTTCGAATTCCCTTCTCACCAAATGTCCCGGGCCTTTGGGGGCAACCATGATCACGTCGATGTCGGCCGGGGGCACAATCTGCCCGAAATGGATATTGAACCCATGAGAAAAGACGAGCGTCTTTCCCTTCTTCAGGCTGTCTTTGATCTCGTTTCGATACAATGCAGCCTGGGTCTGGTCAGGCGCAAGGATTTGAATGAAGTCTGCCTGCTCGGAAGCCAGTTTTGCCGTTGTTGGTTTGAATCCGTGTTCAACGGCGAGGTCGTAGTTCTTCGTGCCTTTGAGCTCTGCCACGACAACCTGAACGCCTGAATCCCTCAAGTTCTGTGCCTGGGCATGACCCTGACTTCCATAGCCGATAATCGCTACTTTTTTTCCTTTTAGTTCTCCAAGATTCGCGTCACCATCGTAATAGACCTTAACCATCAGTTCCTCCTTTGGGCTCTTTTTCGCTCACCTGTATCATTTTCTCCCCTCTGATCATAGCAATAGAACCGGTCCTCACGAGCTCTTTAACACCCAGAGGTTTGACGAGGGTCAGAAATGCCTTGATCTTGTCCTCCGTACCCGTAATCTCAACCGTATACGTCTTGGCCGAGACATCGATCACCCGTCCTCGGAATATCTCCGTCATCCGGAGGATCTCTTCCCGGTTACGTTCGGTTGCATTTATCTTAACCAGAACCATCTCACGTGACACGTGCTCTAGATCCCGAAAATCAACCACCTTTATCACGTTAATGAGTTTGTTGAGCTGCTTGAGGATCTGCTCCAGGATTGCTTCACTCCCCCTGGTTGCTATCGTCATCGCGGAGACTGTCGGATCAAGCGTCTCCGCCACGCACAGGCTCTCTATGTTGAAACCCCTCCCGCTGAAGAGTCCCGCAACCCGGGCAAGGACACCAAACTCATTCTCTACGAGCACCGATATGATATGTCTCACGCGTCCTCCCTCACACGAGCACCATCTGGTCGAGCGGCGCACCTGCAGGTACCATGGGATAGACGCATTCCTCGGGATCCACATGCACGTCGATAAACGTTGGCCTTCCATTACTGAAGGCCTTCTTGAGGACCTTGTCCACTTCCTTTTCGTCCTCTATCGCATACCCCACGGCCCCATAAGCCTCCGCCAATTTCACAAAATCGGGTGTGCACTGGAGCAGGGAGCAAGAGTATCTTTTCTCGTAGAAAAACTGCTGCCACTGCCTCACCATGCCGAGACAGCCGTTGTTGAGAATCACCACCTTGACCGGCAGACAGTACTGGACCGCGGTGGCCAACTCCTGGATGTTCATCTGGATGCTGCCGTCGCCCGCTATATCTACGACCAGCATGTCCGGGTGCGCCGCCTGAGCGCCCAGAGCCGCGGGAAAACCATACCCCATCGTACCCAGCCCGCCTGACGTAAGGATCGTGCGCGGCTTCATGAATTTGTAGAACTGGGCAGTCCACATCTGGTTCTGGCCCACCTCCGTCGCGATGATAGCCTTGCCTTTGGTAAGCTCGTAGATTCTCTCGATCACGTACTGCGGCTTGAGCAGCTTACCCTTGGTGTATCCGAGGGGATACTTCTTCTTCCAGTCAGCCAGCAGGCTGAGCCACTCCGCGATGCCTTGCTTGTATTCGCGAAGGGTGGCCTTCTCCTCCTCAACCGCCTCCAGCATCTTCTTCATCACGTTTTTCGCATCGCCTACGATAGGAACATCCACCCGTATATTCTTACTGATGGAGGTCGGATCGATATCGACATGAATGATCTTTGCGTGGGAGGCAAAGCTATCCGTTCTGCCTGTGGCACGGTCATCGAACCGTGCACCTATAGCGATCAGCACGTCACACTGGGTAACTGCCATGTTGGCAGCGTAAGTGCCGTGCATGCCAAGCATGCCGAGAAACTGCGGATGAATGCCGGGGAACCCGCCGAGCCCCATGAGCGTATTGGCCACCGGAAGAGAGAGCGCCTCTGCAAATGCAAGGAGCTCGTCCGCGGCTTCCGACGTGATTATGCCTCCACCCGCATAAAGCACGGGTTTTTTCGCTGCTAGAATCAACTTAACCGCTCTTTTGATCTGGCCGGGATGACCCGCGTATGTCGGCTGGTAGCCCCTGATATGGACCTTTTCCGGGTACTTGAACTCCGCCATGGCTGCCGATACGTCTTTGGGGATGTCTATGAGCACCGGGCCGGGTCTGCCCGAACGCGCAATATAAAAGGCCTCTTTTATGATCCTTGGCAAATCCCTCACGTCTTTGACAAGGTAGTTATGCTTGGTGCAGGGGCGGGTTATGCCGACGATATCGGCCTCCTGAAAGGCGTCGTTGCCGATAAGCATAGTGCCTACCTGCCCGGAGAAAACGACCAGCGGCACGGAGTCCATATAAGCACTGGCAATGCCGGTCACCGTGTTCGTCGCACCGGGACCGGACGTAACCAGGGCTACACCCACTCTTCCCGAGGCGCGGGCATAGCCATCCGCTGCATGGACGGCACCTTGCTCGTGCCTCACGAGGATCTGGCGTACGTCTGCTCCGTAGAGTGCATCGGTAATGTAAAGGACGGCTCCACCCGGATAGCAGAAAATCGTATCAACGCCTTCCATCTTGAGCGCTTCAACAAATATCTGTGCTCCGTTTTTCCTCATACTCCTCTTTCCTTCACGCCTGCTGCTCCTCTTTTTTCAGCTTTTCCATAAGGTCTTTGTAGTACAGCTTCTTCTTCTTGAGTTCGCGTACTTCTGTTTCCTCACTTTCTGTCAGGAAGGGTTTTTTGAGTAACATCTGCAGCCGCAGATCGAGAGAGGTGTGGTGATTTTTTGCTTCGTTATATGAATCCTCTGTGCTCTTGTTATTATCCATAGGATGACAATAAGGTAACGTATAAAATATATGGCGAAAAATGTCAAACGTAATGTATAGATTGCGGGCTCCAGACCAAGCCCCGTTGTGTACGAGCGAGTACAGCTAGGATACGATATGCGGGCACCAAAGTCAATGCTCTCGGCTGCTTTCGGGCTTCTTTTGGAAGAATCTTTCTAATAAGCTATTGCAAAATTGCTCACTTTGGCCTATAAAACTGTGTATCGGGTTGAACGTAAGAACAGATTTGTGAGACGAGGGATAGAATGGATAGGGTAGATATCTCAGTGCTCGTGCCGATCCTCAATGAAGAAGAGTCTCTCCGCGAACTCAACGAACGGTTGCATAAGACTTTGGAGACGCTGGGGAAAACCTACGAGATCATCTATATCAACGACGGAAGCACTGACGGCACCCAGCAGATGCTTGAGGAGTTTCACGGCCGGGATAACCATGTCAGGGCGGTTGAATTTAACCGGAACTACGGACAGCACATGGCGCTCTTCGCGGGCATGGAGCGCTCACGGGGCGACACCGTGATCACCATAGATGCCGATCTTCAGAATCCTCCTGAAGAGATACCCAAGTTGATGGCCAAGATCGATGAAGGGTATGAGGTCGTTGGCACGTACCGCAAGGAGAGGAAGGATTCCATCTTCAGGACATTACCCTCGTACATAGTCAACAAGATCACGGCCAGGCTGGTCGGTGTGAAGCTGCGCGATTGGGGATGTATGCTCCGGGCGTACAGCAGGGACATCGTTGATTCGATGAATATGTGCGGAGAGTCGGCAAGCTTTATCCCCGCGCTAGCCGCCACCTTTGCAAGAAGGGTTACTGAAATCGAGGTGAGGCATGAGGAACGCAAGAAGGGCGTGACAAAGTACAGCCTCTTCCGTCTCCTGCACCTCAATTTCGACCTGATGACGGGATTCTCCCTGCTGCCCATCCAGGTTATAGGTATGTTGGGTGTTATGATCGCTTTGGTCGGCCTCGCGTTCGCCCTTTTCCTCATCATCCGCCGGCTCGTTGTCGGCCCTGAAGTTGAGGGTGTATTCACTCTGTTTGCCATAAACTTCGTCTTCATGGGTGCAATGATATTCGCCCTCGGCGTCATTGGCGAATACATAGGAAGAATATACCAGCAGGTACGGGGCAGGCCGCGTTTCATCGTCAAGAAGGAGCTTTCGTGAAGGCAGCGGTCTTCGCTTACCATGAGATAGGCTACGTCTGTCTCGAAGAAGTGCTTGCGTCGGGCATGGAAGTCGCCTGCCTCTTCACGCACAAAGATGACCCGGGAGAAGAAATATGGTTCAGGAGGCCGGTTGAGCTGGCCGTTGCGCGGTCGATCCCCGTATATGATCCCGAAAGGCTGCGCGACGGCAAATGGACAGATATTCTCAGAGACCTCGCTCCCGATTTCATCTTCTCCTTCTACTACCGGTACATGATACCGCGGGAGATGCTCGATACGGCGAAGGTCGCCGCGCTCAACCTGCACGGCTCACTGCTCCCGAAGTTCCGTGGCCGCTGTCCGGTCAACTGGGTACTCATAGCGGGTGAGAAGAAAAGCGGGGTCACGCTTCATGTGATGGAGGCAAAACCGGACGCGGGGGATATTGTGGCGCAACGGGAAGTGGAAATCACCTTTGATGACACGGCACACAGCCTGTCCCTCAAGCTGGCCTCCGCGGCCCGCCTGTTAATGAGGGATGCACTGCCACAGCTTCTTTCCGGAAGCTTCCCACGGTTGCCGCAGGCGGGCGCTTCCTCGTACTACGGGGGGAGAAGACCGGAGGATGGGTTGATCGATTGGTCCAATGACGCCCTCACCGTATATAACTTGATCAGGGCCGTCACGCACCCGTATCCGGGGGCCTTTACCTTTATCGAGGGGAAAAAGCTCTTTATCTGGAAGGCAGAGCCCCAGGCACGCGCACATACTGCTTCGAGCGGTACGATCATCTCAACGAATCCCCTGCTTGTGGCTACAGACCAGGGAGCCCTCCGGCTCATTTCGGTGCAGCTCAACGGGGAGCCTGAGTTTTCAGCGGAAACATTTGTCAAGGCCCACCAACTGGAGGGCAAACGTTTAGGAGGCACACTGTGAAGGTACTTGTATTGGGCATCAACGGGTTTATCGGGAACAGTCTGTCTGAGAAGATCCTCAGCGAGACCGACTGGGAATTATACGGGATGGATATTCGCGAAGACAAGCTGGAGAAGTGTCACGGCCAGCGATGCTTCCACTTTGTCGAAGGAGACATTTCGATCAATAAGGAGTGGGTTGAATACCACGTCAAGAAGTGTGACGTGGTCCTGCCGCTCGTCGCCATCGCCACACCCGCCACGTACGTGAAGGAGCCGCTCAAAGTCTTCGAACTCGATTTTGAGCAGAATCTGCACATCGTGAGGCTCTGTCAGAAGTACGGAAAGAGGTTGATATTTCCCTCTACCTCCGAGGTATACGGTATGTGCCCTGACAAGGAGTTTGAGGAGGACGCGAGCCCACTAGTGACGGGGCCTATACGCATGCAGCGCTGGATTTACAGCGCGTCCAAACAGTTACTGGACCGGGTTATCTGGGCCTACGGCTTCCAGAGAGGGCTCAAGTTCACCTGCTTCCGCCCCTTCAACTGGATCGGCCCCAAACTGGATGACCTCACCCTCGAGCCCGAAAAAGAAGGGAGTTCCAGGGTAGTCACTCAGTTCATATCAAGCCTTTTCCGCGGGGACGCCATAAAACTGGTTGACGGCGGCATGCAGAAACGCTGCTTCACTTACGTTGACGACGGCATCGCCTGTCTGATGAAGATCATCGAAAATAAGAACGGCGTCTGCGATGGGCAGATATTCAACATCGGCAACCCGAAGAATGAGGCGACGATAAAGGAGCTTGCACAGAAATTGAAGGAGCTCTTCGTAAACCATCCGGCCACCAAGCAGTACAAGAAGTTCTCCGAGATCGTCGAGGTTTCATCCGGGGAATACTACGGCAAGGGATACCAGGACATCGATTTCAGGGTCCCATCGATCCGGAAGGCGCGCGAGATTATCGGCTGGGAGCCCAAGGTCGACCTCGACACGGCCCTTAGGAAGACCATCGAGTATTATCTGGAGTCGAACATAAAGATCGATGAGTGAGGGACGATTCGCCTTCAAGCGTATACCTTCGTTGTCGCTGCGTCGCGCTCCTCGACGTACTTTTAGTACGCCTGCGTCGGCTCCTCGCTGCCGCCTCGGTCTCCATCTTGAATGCAAATCGTCCCCCGCTTCATGTCGTCAATACACAGGCGCCAAAGTTGAAATCTGAACTTCGAAATCCTGATTCGTTGACCCGGATCATCGGTCTGAAGGTTGATGTGGATACCTGCGAGGGGATGAAGCGGGGGGTCCCGAGGCTTGCCGCACTTTTCAGAAAACATGGGGTACTGGCGAGTTTCTTTGTTCCCATGGGCAAGGATCACACGGGTTGGACAGTAAAGCGGGTCTTCACGAAGCGTGGCTTCTTGTCGAAGGCAGGACGCGTGGGCGTCATAAACACTTACGGGATCAAGACTCTCCTGTATGGTCTTCTCCTCCCGGGCCCCAACATCGCCCTGAAGAATGCCAAGCTAGTCCGGACCCTGAATGAAGAAGGGTATGAGGTAGGCATCCATGGGCTCGATCACGTTTACTGGCACGATCACATCAAGACGTTGAACCGCGAGGAGACGCGGAAGATATTGGCCGAAGCCGCATCCGTGTACAGGGAAGTGATGGGGCGAGACCCGCTCTCCTTTGCCGCACCCGGATGGATGATCAATGAGCACGCCCTCGCATGGTTTGAAGAGAAGGGATTTACTTACACGAGCGACGTTCGCGGCACGTCTATTTTCATGCCCAGGCTCGGCGGAGTGACGTTCAAGGTGCCGCAGATCCCCACCACCCTCCCGACCCTCGATGAAGCTGTGGGACTCAAGGGAAGCGACCAGGAAAGCCTCACGCGATTTTTCGTCGATTCGCTTACGGACGGAATCAATATCCTCACGGTGCACGCTGAGCTTGAAGGCAAGAACTGGATAGGGCTTCTGGAGTCATTTATCCTGGAAACGCTTGCTCGAGGCTTCAGATACCAGCGACTGACCGACATTGCTACCCTTGTCCAGGCGTCAGGCCCTCTGCCTGCACACGAGATCGGATTCGGTTTTGTGGAGGGACGAGCGGGAGAAGTCGCGCTAGAGAAATAGGGTCCAAAAGAAAGGGGGCCGAAGCCCCCTAACCTGTAACCTGCAACTTGTAAGCGTTTTTTAGTACATATCACCCATTCCGCCGCCACCCGGTGGCATAGGCGGGAATGAAGCCTTTTCCTTCGGTTTCTCAGCTATCATGGCATCAGTGGTCAACAGAAGCGATGCAACCGATGCAGCATTCTGCAGTGCGGTACGCGCGACCTTTGTCGGGTCCATGATACCGGCAGCCATCATATCGTCCACATAGACCTCTTTCGCGGCATCGAAGCCGTAGTTCCCTTTGCCGTTCTTCACTTTCTCCACCACGATCGAGCCATCATACCCTGCGTTGGTGGCTATCCACCTGATGGGCTCTTCCAGGGCCTTCGCGACGATTTTCACACCACCCTGCTGCTCGCCTTCCAGCTTCATGGTCCCGAGTTTCACCAGGGAGCGAATGTATCCAACACCGCCGCCAGGGATGACACCCTCTTCCACGGCAGCCTTGGTAGCATTGAGCGCGTCCTCAACGCGGGCCTTCTTCTCCTTCATCTCCGATTCCGTCGCAGCACCTACATTGATCACGGCAACGCCACCCACGAGCTTTGCCAACCTTTCCTGGAGTTTCTCCCGGTCATAGTCGGATGTCGTTTCTTCAATCTGGGTTCTTATCATTTTCACGCGGCCTTCGATCTCTTTTTTCTCACCGGCGCCATCTACGAGTGTCGTGTTATCTTTATCAATCACAACTCTCTTTGCGGAGCCGAGGTCTTTCACGCCAATAGTTTCCAGCTTGATGCCGAGCTCTTCGGAAATCATCTGACCGCCCGTCAGGATAGCGATATCCTCGAGCATGGCCTTTCTTCTTTCACCGAAGCCAGGTGCCTTCACCGCTGCTACCTTCAAGGTGCCCCTCAGCTTGTTTACAACGAGCGTGGCAAGCGCCTCACCCTCGACGTCTTCCGATATGATCAACAGGGAGCGGCCCATCTTGGCCACCTGCTCGAGAACGGGCAGCAGGTCTTTCATCGTGCTTATCTTCTTCTCGTTGATAAGGATGAGCGGCTCGTCGAGCGCTACTTCCATCTTCTCGGGGTTGGTAACAAAGTACGGGGAAATATATCCCTTATCAAACTGCATGCCTTCGACGATATCGAGACTCGTCTCTATGGCCTTTGCTTCCTCCACGGTAATGACGCCCTCTTTGCCGACTTTGCCCATTGCTTCGGCTATAATGTTGCCAATAGTCTCATCATTGTTCGCGGAAATCGTTCCGACCTGAGCGATCTCTTTCTGATCTTTAGTCGGTTTTGAGAGTTTTTTCAGCTCTTCAACGACCGCCTCAACAGCCCTCTCGATACCCCTCTTCAATTCCATGGGGTTGTGGCCGGCAGCAACGAGCTTCGTGCCTTCCCTGTAAATCGCCTGGGCAAGGACAGTAGCCGTGGTTGTGCCGTCGCCGGCAACATCCGACGTCTTGCTTGCAACCTCTCTAACCATCTGAGCGCCCATATTCTCGAACTTGTCCTCCAGCTCTATCTCCTTAGCCACTGTTACACCGTCTTTTGTAACGGTTGGAGATCCGAAGCTTTTCTCCAGAATTACGTTCCTGCCTCTCGGTCCCAGGGTCACCTTGACCGCATCGGCAAGTGTATTCACACCTTTGAGTAACGCTTCTCTCGCTTTCTGATCATACAGTATTTCTTTAGCCATCCTCGTTTCCTCCTTTAGTCTTCAACTATAGCAAGGACATCTTCTTCACGCATAATCAGATGCTCCACGCCGTCAATTTTGATCTCGGTCCCGGAATACTTGCCAAAGAGGATTTTGTCGCCGGGCTTCACCGTCAATGGTGCCTTCTTGCCAGTCTCCAACGTCTTGCCGTCTCCTATCGCAACGACGCGCCCTTCTTGAGGCTTTTCCTTGGCCGAGTCGGGAATGATAATGCCGCCTTTGGTCTTCTCCTCCTCCTCGATCCTCTTAATAACGATCCTGTCCTGTAATGGTTTGATCTTCGTCATCTCACACTCCTTTCATCGATTATGAATCTGTTAGCAATCGAAGGTAGTGATTGCTAGTTAAGTATATTCACATTCCTCTCCTTTGTCAATCCCCCCCAAGAAATTTTTCGGGTTTTGCAAAATTTGATTCTTGAGTAGTTTAGTATTAAACTGCTGCATGCGCCGATTTCTGATTCCCTTTTTCCTCCTGGCCGTCTTCTTTTCATCATTTGGACCGGCCCACGCAATCACGTATCAGGAAGGCGTCAGGGCTGCCAAGGAACAAAACAAGCCGCTCTACCTCTACTTTTACAGTGATACGTGACCCTACTGCAGAATGATGGACAGGTCTGTCCTCGGAGACACAGAGGTCGAGTCAATGCTGAAGAAAGACTTTATCTACGTGCGTGTCAACGTGGATAAGACGGATGATCTCGCCAGGCTGTACGGGGTAAGGGGCTTCCCTTCCTCGTGGTTTCTGGAGTCCGCAGGGGCCCGAGTCATGGAGGTTCCCGGCTACGTCGACAAATCCGTATTCAAGAAAGTGCTGCAGTATGTCAAGGGCGGCTATTACAAGTCGACAGACATCAATGCTTACCTGAAGAAGAAATAGCCTCTCCCCTAATTTACCTTCAAGCGCATACCTTCGTTGCCCTTCGGCCTGTTCTTACTCGACGTACCTCCAGGTACGCCTGCGTAGCCCAGGCCTCGGCTCGCCCGGGGCACCCGGCCGAAGGCTGGGTCGTCCATCTTGAATGCAAATCGGGGGGCGTTACAAATTTGTTGGCTTTAACGTGTTTCATTCTGCTTTTCCTGCTTGATCAATTAATCTTACGAGACCTATTCCGGATGCGAGAAAGTATAATGACTTCCTCCCGGCAAGTTGATAGTGTCAGAGGTTTCGGCGGAGGGTCAAAAGCCTGATTTCAGTACTTCAGCTTCTTCCTGAATCCTTTTCAGCAACGCGTCTACGCTCAGCCGCTTGGACCATTCGATGAGGTAGTCCATGTCCAATTTCTCAAACTGGACCTCATACACCCGAAGGGCGTCCGTGTACTGCTTCTCGCTTCCCTCGGACAGTTTCGCCCATTTCAGTTTCATCAGGATAGTATCTTCCGGACTAGAAACCACGACTTTGATTCCCATCACTTCTTCAGCATGTTTTCGTTTGAACCGGGAGGTATCAAACGGCTCGTCTGTCAGTATCCAGAAATCAACCTTGTCTCCAGAATTGACATCGATCAGGTTGAATGCCTTTTTTTTCTTGATCGCGTCAAGAATACTATTTTCATCCAAGTAATATCCTGGAAGAGGGAAGTTGCCGACCAGCAAACCGACATTCGGTTCTTGAATCGCAACGACCACATCGATGTCATGTGTTAACCTAGGTTCCCCCTGCAGGCTCGAAACTATAGACCCTGAAACCATATACTCAATCCCCGCACTCTCGAGGGCCCGGATCACTTTCTTTAATAGTTCCTGTTGTGACACTTGTCGATGCGCTCCAGATAGATCTTTTTAATCCCTTCTTCCGGAAGGTCCGGGAATCTCCTCCGCAGTCCTGCAAGAAATAATTCCTTCGCAAACTCGGATAGTTCGAATGCCTTGAGGAGCCTCTCTTCAGATGTCATGCGGCGAAGCGTTTCAATGTAGATCTTGTGATTTGGGCGTTCTTTGATATTTGCCATTTTTCTCTATAGTAATAAATAGCATGAAAAACCGATGAAGGCTAGTCGTCTTCTTTTCCTCGTTTCTGTTAGCTTAGGTAGAAAGATGAGCGTTCCCGGGCCATAGCCCCTCAAATGGCCAAAAAAGACCGCTTTACAATGCTCATCGCAGAAATTTTAGAAATTCAAGTTTATAGCCCTTCCGGTCGAATCAAGCACACCTAGTTGGAACACCTAGTGGTTGCAGGTATGGTAGTGTGATGTTCGTCTCTAACCTCAGTTATAGTAATTTATACGATCGTATACTACATTTTTTGTATAATCTTGCCTAATCGCTTCCTTCCTGTAAGCGCGAAAATGTTACTTCCTCACGAAGTTGCGCATTGCACATGGTAATCGCCAACAACGAAGGAGCCAGCCAGGGTTTGAAATCAACTGGGCTTCGATGCTTCCCCTGGCCGAGTAGATGGGTCATACCTGCAACGATAGGAGCAGGCTCCTTGATCCGAGACTAGGGAGCGGAATATATCATACATACACGAGGTCGGTAATGAAAAGAGCACGCTATCGGGGTGGACAAAGCAAACTATTCTTCTTGACAGAATTTCCCCCAAGTGCTACCGTGTGAAAAAGACGTACGTGATGGTGCGGGATAGCGTTTCTCCTACAACAGCATAGTTCCCTTCCCGCGAAGGGGCTCGATGCAAAAGGATATGCGAAGCCTGGTTTTCGTGTATGACGAAGCCGGGCTTTTCTGTTGTAAGGCCCAACAACAAAGAGCCACAAGAAAGGCGAGAATCGCGGTTCCTGTCTGTCTGGCACTGATCTTTCTGCTTTCCATTCTTACGCCCGAAGCGGGTCGCGTCCAGGGATATGGCAATGACGGCATTCCCACTTTCGTGGAGAGTGATGCCGCATTTGTACTCTGTAGTAGTCCAACCGTAACCATTGAGTGCCCTATCCAACCCGGGGACCTGCCCCTCGTGGAGCAGGCCTGTTTCTTCCGGACGCTTACCGTCTCAAGTGATCTCCACCGAGGGCCTCCTCTCTCTTCCCTGTCTTAACAGAGAACCTCAACTTTCCAAGTGTGAAAGGTACTGCTGTTACAGAGGGAAACGTGAGCAGAGACAAGAAACGCGTGCCAAGTTTCCAATGACACCACGATGCCTCAGGTCGCTTTCGGGGGATGGTCTTGTCCCTTTGGAGCTGTGAAATAGGTGGCGGGCTGGTAAGAAATGTGAATAATCACTATTGAACAAAAAAGGAGGAACACCATGAAAGGGTATGTTGAGAAATGGGCACTGGCATTGTTGTTCGTTACCATACTCTCTGTGGGGATGCTGTCCGGCGCTTTGGCTGTATCGGCACAGGAGGGTGGCTCCCTGGCACAGCAGATCCAGGGAACGTGGGTCCTTGTTTCGATGCACAACGAGCAGGACGGTAAGAAGAGCGAGCCGTACGGCCCCAATCCGAGAGGCGTCCAGGTTTTCACTCCTGATGGTCGCTTCTACGCCATCACCATGAGGGCAAGCCTTCCGAAGTTTGCTTCCGATAACCGCCTCAAGGGTACCGCCGAGGAGTATAAAGCCGTGGTCCAAGGCTCCATGGCCTACTACGGGACCTATAAGGTAGTGAACGAAAAGGAGCATCTGGTGAATCTGCACGTGGAAGCGAGCACCTTCGCCAACTGGGAAGGCCAAGACCAGACGCGCGTCACAGTTGTCGTCGGAGACGAGATGAGAGTCACGAACCCCACCACGACCGTAGGGGGGACGAGCTACGTTATCCTTAAGAAGGCGAAATAGACGGCGCACACGTTCGAGGCGAGGCAAGAAGGTTTTGCTACCAAGGTAGGCTTCATCACAACTCCAGAAAGGGGGAGAACATTATGGCTTTTAGAAGATGCTGTTTAGCACTGGCAATGGGAAGTATCTTCGTGGTTGGCATCTTAATGATTGGATCTGTTCCGCAAGCGACAGCGGAAATGTTGAACTTTAAGGCCTTCAACCATGTGACGAAGGCAGAAATGTTTCCTGTTGCCGATGTTGAAGGGCACGTTGTCGGTGTGTCGGTGAGAGAGGGAGTAGCAGTACTTGAAAACGGAGAGTTGGGCTGGCATAAGATAACCCAAAGTTCCAATTTCATTAAAGGAGCAGGGACGATTGACTCGTATTTCGTGTGTGCGTTCCTGGATGGATCGACCTTTATAGTTCGTACCAAAGGCACGGTCGAAGCCACTCCACAGGGTGCTTCTACGGTAGCCAAAGCCACTGGTGACATTATTGGTGGAACGGGTCGGTTCCAGGGGATCAAGGGAACGATGACGATTTCAGCGAAAATGCTTCCTCCTGAGAAGGGGGAGCTAGGGCCAAAGGCGCTTTCAGAACATAGCCTAGTCTATACCTTGCCGGGCAAGTGATTCGTTGGAGACGGCACGCAGACCATCTCTTTCAAGACCAAAACAGGAGATCACCGTGAAAAAGTTACTATGGCTTGCAACCTTGAGCGTCGTTCTACTGATGTCATTTGGGATGGATGTCCAATCCCAACCCAAGGAGGTGACTGATGCCGTCACCGTCACCTATTACGTTACACCAAAAACGCTTCCCTTGGATGAGGGACGCGTTCGCCTGAATTACGAATCTGTTGGCATACTCATTAGTGATACAGGGGGTGGGTTATTTCATGGGGCAACGATCCATGCTCTCGGCGGATTTACGGTCGAAAAAGGCAGGTCCAACGACGAGCAGGCGTGGGGCGTTTACAATCTCCAGAACGGAGATAAGGTATTTTTTGCGGTTACACCTGTCGGCGAGATGGGGCCAGGAGGAGGCGATGAGGCGAAGGGAGCCGCCACCTTCACGGGCGGCACGGGGAAATGCGCTGGTATTAAGGGCAGCTACACCTTTACCCGGCACTCGCTACGTCCGGCTTTAGAGGGAATCCGGCAAGTGTATCAGAAAGGAACTATCAAATACACGCTGCCTTAAGATGAACATGGTGACCTAACTATAAAACGAATGGAACCTTGAACCACACACTACCCAAGGAGGTGGGCTATGGTACGATTGATCTGTGCTCTCGTCTTAGTGCTGTTACTTGTGTCCCCGAGCTTCGGACAACAATCCCTCGTCGGAACCTACAAGCTCGTTTCCCTCGTCGTCGAGGTAGATGGCACGCCAACCCAGATCATGGGGAAGGCTCCCCATGGTTACCAAGTGATAACGCCAACCCGCTTCGTCTTTTTCGCTACGGCAGACAACAGAACATTCGGCACCTCTGCGGCCGAGAAGGCCGCGCTCTTCGACACGCTGGTAGGTTATGCAGGCACGTATCGTGTCGAGGGAGACAAGCTCATCACTACTGATGATGTTTCGTGGACCGAAAACTTGAACGGAAAGACTCAGGTGGAAACGTGGCAACTTTCGGGGAACCGTCTCACGCTCACAATCGGCCCCATGCCTTGGCCCAGGGATCCATCCAAAACGATGATCCGTCGAGAGGTATTCGAGAAAATTGAGTAGGCATCCCGCAACCGCCCTTTGGAGGGGATTGTGAAGTGTGGAAGCCAGAAGGTACCCATACGTTAGGCTCCAGGGATCGTTCATTTCCCTGGAGCCTTATTAGACAACGCCTGGGCGGTAAAGAATAACCATCCAGAGTTTGAAAGGAGGACATGGTGGGTAAGTTCACGCGCTTCATAATATTGATTTTGCTGCTCATCGCCGTGCACCCCTGTTTCGCAGATGATAGCGCACAGTTGCTCGGCACGTGGAGACTGGTTTCGTATCAAGCGGAGTTCCAAGCAACCGGTGAACGAGAAGACGCCTTCGGAAAGAATCCAACAGGCTACCAAATCTTTACCCCCGAAGGGAGAACGATGATGATGGTGGCGGGAGAGGGGCGTAAGACACCCACCACGGATCAGGATCGCGCGAACCTGTGGAAATCGATGATTGCGTTCACCGGCATGTACCGCGTGGAGGGCGACAAGTTTACAACCAAGGTCGATACAGCCTTGGCTCCTGCCCTGGTCGGTACCGAGCTGGTTCGTTTTTATCGATTTGACGGTGACCGGCTCCACATCATCTCGGCATGGATGGACGCCGTTTTACGTCCCGAAAAGGGGAAACATCGGACGTTGGTGACGTGGGAACGTGTGAAATAGCAGACCGGGCGAGAGTGCTACCTCACCAAGAGCCCAAAACTGGAGATGCCCTGCACTTACCCGGATTGCACATTGAGCGGCGTATTGCGTGCAGCGCCGTTCGATGACAATCATGCACGCGCCGCCTAAGGAGGTGCGTATGGTTCGATTGATCTGCAGTCTTATCCTGGCGCTGGTGATAGCAACCCCGAGTTGGGCCCAACAGTCACTTGTCGGGACCTACAAGCTGGTATCCGTTCAACGTGAACTTGATGGAAAAGCGGACCCGCTGCCGGGTAACCCGCCGCGTGGCTACTTGATTATCACCCCCAAGGCTTACGTTATGCTTCAAACGGAGGGTACGCGCAAATACGGCCCATCCGCCGCGGATAAGGCCGCGCTGTGGGAATCGATGGTCGCGCACGGAGGGAGCTATCGTGTCGAGGGTAATAAGTTCGTGATGATTCCTGACACCAGCGCGAACGAATCGACGGTCGGTACTCCGACCACCCGCTCCTGGGAGATCAAGGGAAGTCGCCTCATACTCTCCAGTGACCCAAGGCCATGGATGCGAGATCCCTCAAAAACAGTTGTCTCGCGTCAGGAGTACGAAAAGATCGACTAAGCGGAATCCGCCCACCTGGTAAAGTACACGCGCCGGGTGAGATAGAGCGCTATGCCGCGCGGAGCTGTGGAACAGACGGATGAGAGGAGGAAGATTATGGATAGACTGAAAAGGAAAGTTGCGGGTTCATCGATTCTCGTTTGTTTGATCGGTCTTCTTGTCTT
>JADGQN010000229.1 GCA_017881765.1 Syntrophobacterales bacterium
TTGTTATCTATGTAAATAGTAACCATAGTAAATACAGGTCGAGGCCAAACGCAGGAAAAGGATAAAGCAGGTAAAGGCAAATACTAAAGCGAAGGTTTACAGAAACAATTTCCCTCGCATTTTCTCAACCTTAGCATCTCGTCCTTTCCTCTACCTTAGCCTCAGTTCTTACCTGTTCTGTCCTTCCACGGGCATTTCTTCTCCTTTATGTGCTGCTCAAAGTCCTCCCTGAAATACTTCAGCGCACTCTGCAGCGGCTCAACAGCGCCAGGCGCGTGGACGCAATACGTCTTCCCGGGGCCAAGGGCCTGGGTATGCCATTCGAGCGTGTCGAGGTCGCCCGGCTCCCCTCGCCCCTCTTCGATAGCCTCCAGTATTTTGACGATCCATGGCAGCCCTTCACGGCAAGGCGTGCACCAACCGCAGGACTCCCGTGCGAAGAAGCGCTCCAGGTTGAGCACGAGACCCACAGGGCAAGTGCTGTTATCGAGGATAATCATCGTACCGGTGCCGAGGCGGCTTCCGACCTTCTGCATGGAGTCGAAGTCCATCTTGACGTCGAGGTGCGCCTCCGTGAGAAAATCGGTCGACGCGCCACCGGGAATGATACCGCGCAGTTTGTATCCATCACGCATTCCCTCCGCATGTTCCTCCAGGAGTTCGCGGATGGTAGTGCCCATGGGCAGTTCCCATACTCCCGGTTTTTTCACCCTGCCGCTCACCCCATACATCTTCGTCCCCCCATCGGTGGAAAGGCTCAGGGACTTATACCATGCGGCCCCGTTCCGGATGATGTGGGGCACGTTCGAGAGTGTCTCGGCATTATTCACAACTGTAGGCCTGCCCCAGAGGCCGCATTGAGCAGGGAAGGGCGGCCTGGATCGGGGTATGGGCCTCACGCCCTCCAGGGCGTTCAGAAGCGCGGTCTCTTCGCCACAGATGTAACGGCCCGCGCTCGTGTGCATCTTGACATCCATGCTGAAGCCGGAGCCAAGTATGTTCCTGCCCAGATACCCCTTTTCATAGGCTTCGCGAACGGCTCCCTTCAGGGATTTAGCCGACCCTGCATAAGCCCACCGCAGAAAAAGGTAGCCGATCTGTGCATCGATCGCGTAGCCGGAGATGATCAAGCCCTCCAGCAGCTGGTGAGGGTTGGCCTGCATAAGCAGGCGGTCCTTGAACGTCCCCGGTTCCATCTCATCTGAGTTGGATATAACGTATTTGGGTTTGCGCACATCAGGCCCCGCGGGGCACGCGCCCCATTTCATGGCTGTCGGAAAACCGGCCCCGCCCCTGCCCCGGAGGTTGGACGCCTTTACCTCCTCTATCACTTCCGCAGGGGTCATCTGAAGGGCCTTCCGAAGGCCCTGGTAGCCACCCGCATTCTCATACTCTTCAATGCTAAGCGCCTGGCCGTCTTTCCTCAAATGTTCCGTCAAAGGTCTTTCCATCAGTGTGTCCCTAGTGCTTGCTCTTCCCGTCAACCGATAACTGGTAACCGGTAACGGTTGTTACGGGTACTTCTCCAATAGCTCATCTATCTTTGCGCCGTCAAGGTCACCGTAAAGATCCTCGTCGATCATCATGGCCGGCGCATGGTCACACATGCCCACGCAGCTCGCCGGAAGAAGCGTGAAACGGCTGTCGGGCGTTGTCTCGCCGATGCCTATGCCCAGTCGTTGGCTCAGATGCTCCAGGATATTTTCATGCCCCATCACGTAGCAGGTCACGCTGTCACAGAGAAAGATCACATGCCTGCCAACCGGCCGCCGGAAAATAAAAGAGTAGAAGGTTGCAACGCCGTCCAGTTTCTCCGGGGACATGCCGACAAAAGGCGCTACATCCCTGATCGCCTCGTCCGATATCCAGCCGCGATACCGCTGCACGGCCTGCAAAGCCTCAACGGAGGCAGACTCGGGGCACTCGCAATCCGTGACTTCCTTCTCGACGGCCCGCCGCTCTTCATCGGTCAGCATGATCCGCTCACCTATCCACATCTGCTAGAACGTAATCCAGGCTCCCTAGTATCGCTACCAAATCCGCCACCATCAACCCCCGGCACAGGAAGGGCACGGTCTGTATGTGGGCAAATGAAGGAGTACGGATCCGCGTCCGGTAGGAGACGGTGTTTCCGTCACTTATCAGATAGTAACTCTTATGGCCCTTAGCTGCCTCGGCGCCGACGCATGCTTCGCCGGGCGGGATGACGGGGCCCCAGCTCACACCCAGGAAATGGTCGATGAGCGTTTCAATATCGCGCATGGTCTTTTCTTTCAGCGGCGGCGCTGCCAGAGGATGATCCGCTTTGTAAGGCCCATCCGGCATGTTTTTGAGACATTGTTCGATAATGCGGAGACTTTGGCGCATCTCTTCGATCCTTATGACGCACCGGTCATAGCAGTCACCGCCGGATGCGGTCGGTATATCGAATTCAAACTGGTCGTATCCGGAATAGGGTCGCTTTTTCCGAAGATCCCACTCGAGGCCGCATGCGCGCAAATTCGGTCCCGTGACCCCCCATTCTATGGCTTCGTCAAGAGTACAGGCGCCCACACCCTTTGTACGTGCTTTCCAGATCCCGTTCTTCATCACGATCTTGTCATACTCGTCCAGCCTGCGAGGCAGGTATGTGACGAAATCGCGAACCAGACGGTCCCAGCCTTTCGGGAGGTCCTGCGCAACGCCGCCGATGCGGAACCAAGCCGGGTGCATGCGTCCGCCTGCGATGGCCTCAATGATCTCGAACGCCCGCTCCCTGTCGTTGAACGTATAAAAGACGGGCGACATGAAGCCGGTATCCTGGGCAAACGTCCCATAGTAAACGAGGTGGCTGATGATACGGAACAGCTCGCACATCATTACGCGGATCACTTTTGGTTTGTCAGGCACCTCAATGCCCGCCAGCTTCTCAACAGCGAGCACGTAAGGCATCTCATTCAGGAAGCCGGCAAGATAATCGATGCGGTCCGTATAGGGGATGAACGTGTGCCAGGACTGACGTTCTCCCATCTTCTCGGCACCCCTGTGGTGATAACCGATGTCCGGCATCGCATCGACGATCACCTCTCCGTCCAGCTCCAGCACAATGCGCAAAAGGCCGTGGACGCCGGGGTGGTGCGGTCCGAAATTGAGGAACATGAAATCGCCGTTCTCGCTGTGCTTTCTCATACCGTACTGCTCAGGATGGAACTGGAGTGCTTTCTCTTCTGCTTCAGCCTTGTCCGGCGGAAGCCGGAACGGCTCCATCTCTGTTGCCCGCGCGGGATGCTCCTTGCGGAGGGGATGGCCCTGCCAGGTAGGTGGCATCAGAATGCGTCTCAGATGAGGGTGTTCTTCAAAGGAGATGCCGAACATGTCGAACACCTCCCGCTCATACCAGTTAGCGGAGGGCCATATTGGCACGGCGCTGGGAAGAGAAGGATATTCGCCTTTCAAGGCTACCTTGATGCGCACATCCTGATTTCTCTCATAGGAGAGGAGATGATAGACCGCCGTGAAATCGGCGGCAGGCTGCTCCTGCCGGTAGGTGCGGACGCGCTCATCTATCGCGGTCAGGTCATAGAGTGTACGAAATGGCCGATCGACTTCCATTTTCAGGTATCGGAGGACCTCGCGCAGATTCTCCGGGTTCACCCAGAAGGTCGGAATGTCGTCGCGGGTGAGTTGTTCCGTGACCGCGTTCTCACCCAGCCTCTGCTGCAACTTCTCCATAATCTCAGAACAGCTGCTCAAGGCGGCCATACATACCTTTTCCCAGGAGGTGATGGAAGGACGATATCAGACCTCGTCAGGTGGACGCAGCCCAGTCGCGCCGGTTCTCTCTGCTCTTTTCATGTCACGCATCGAAGCCTTTTCCGGTCTTACTACTCCTTTCGGACCCACGACCCAACTCAAGGGACGTCTCTCCTTTGCCACGACCTGCTGAAGCAGCATGAGCCCTTCCTGGAAAGCAGCAGGACTGGGAGGACACCCCGGGATGTACACGTCCACCGGGAGGAATTTGTCTACCCCCTGCACCACGCTGTAAATGTCGTACATGCCACCCGAGTTGGCACACGAACCCATCGATATCACCCAGCGCGGTTCCATCATTTGGTCGTAGAGCCGCTTGATCACGGGGGCCATCTTTATAAAGACGGTACCCGCAATCACGATGACATCGGCTTCCCGGGGCGTATTACGGATCACTTCCGCGCCGAAGCGGGCGATATCGTACCGGCTTGTCAGACTCGTTGCCATCTCCACGTAGCAGCAGGAAAGACCGAAATTGAAGGGCCAGAGAGAGTATTTGCGTCCCCACGCCACGAGATCTTCGAGTTTTGACAGAAGTACACTTCGGCGAACGGCATCATCAACGGAAGAATCTTCGCTTTTCCGGAGTGGGGGGCCATCAGCCTTGTGGAGTGACCAAAACATGAAATCGATCCTTTACTCTGTGCCGGCCACAGGGCCGGCTTTTCTGCCGTTTCCCGGTCTTGAGGGGCCCCAGTCGAGCGCACCCATGGACCAGATATAGGCGAGCGCAGCCACCAGTATCACGATGAAGATGAGAGCTTCGATAAATCCCGCCCACCCGGCCTCCCGAAGAGAGACGGCCCACGCGAAGATGAAGAGAGCCTCCAGGTCGAAGATGACGAAAAACATGGCGACGAGGTAATACTTCACGTCAAACTGCATCCAGGCCGACCCGGTCGGGACCATACCGGATTCGTAAGGCTCTCCTGTTGTCCTGTCGCTGTGCCGTTGGCCCAAGACATAGGAGAGGCCGAGCATGAGCGCTATCAGTGCAACAGCGGCGGCAAAATAGACGGCAAGAGGCCAGAGTGCCATAGACTCAATCTAAGCCGTTGTTTGCTTATGTCAAGGCTTGAGCCGGTATGCGGCCGGGGTGAGCCCTCGGCTACCTTGTATTCAAAAAATCACGCATTATAGTGAAAAAAGAATGGTGAGGTGTGCCTCGCTGAGGGACCCTCAGACAAAGGGGGGAGCATGAGAGAGTATGATGTAATCGTGATCGGTTCCGGTTCAGGGTTGAGCATCGTCCATAAAGCTTTAGCGGAGAAGGCCAGAGTCGCGCTCGTAGCCAGGGAATATCTCGGGGGTACCTGCCTTAACGTTGGCTGCGTACCGTCAAAGCTATTGATAGGTCCGGCAGATCGCATTATGGAGATAGAGGATGCGGCCAGGCTGGGCATAGCCGCACCCTTAAAGAGCGTAGATTTCAGGGGCATCATGGAGCGGATGCGGGCTTACGTCCAAAGGGGCGTCTCTTTTCTGAGGGAAGACCTCACGAGCACGGAGAACCTTGATTTCTACGAGGCTGAAGGACGTTTCATCGCCGACTATACCCTGCGGGTACAAGGCGAAAAGATTGACGAGCAGATCAAGGGACGCAAAATATTCATAGCCTCGGGCGCGAGGCCGCTCGTCCCTCCCATTAAGGGCCTGCAAGACGTTGCCTATTTGACCAATGAGGCCTTGCTTTCGCTCGAGAGGCTGCCTGAAAGCGTGCTCATCCTTGGGGGGAGTTATATCGGCGTCGAATATGCCCATTTCTTTTCTGCCATGGGCTCGAAAGTGACTATCGTAGAAAGGCTGCAAAGGCTAGTCGCGTTCGAAGAACCTGAGGTGTCAGACCTGCTGAAAAGACAGATGGAGAAGCGCATGACCATTTACACGGGCGCCACCGCATTGGAAGCGCGCCGGAAAGGAAACGGCGTTGCCCTCTTGCTCAAAGAGGAAAGTACCGGGCAGGAAAGGGAGGTCGTGGCTGAAAGGCTCCTTGTGGCTGCCGGAAGGGTTCCGAACACTGACCGCCTGGATGTTCAAAAGACAGGCGTGGAGACCGCGAGGGCCGGTTTCGTAAAGGTTGACCAATACCTAGAGACGTCCAAGGAGCGCATCTGGGCGGTGGGTGATGCAACGGGTAAGCAGATGTTCACCCATGCCGCGGATAAAGAAGTCGAAGTCGTGTGGCACAATGCCACCCACGAGGATAAAGTAGAAATGGATTTTGGTGCGGTTCCCCACGCAGTCTTCACTTACCCGCAGATCGCATCCATTGGCCTGACGGAGGCAGAGGCGAGAAAGACCTACCAGGTCCTCGTTGGCAAAGCCAACTATAACGATGTGGTACAGGGTGATGCCAGGATGGAGGAGACCGGTTTCGCAAAAGCGATTATAGAGAAAGATACCGGTCGCATCCTCGGCTTTCATATTATCGGGCCGGAGGCTTCGATGCTGATCCAGGAAGTCGTCAACGCCGTGACGAACAAGGCCGGTGTCGATTCAATCTCTAACAGCATACACATATTCCCCTCTATGTCGGAGCTCATCCCAGAGACGCTGAACAAGGCAGAGTAGTGCCTCATACCAATTTGCCTTCAAGCGTATACCTTCGTTGTCGCTGCGTCCTTCCAGGATGCTTCGCTATCGCTCTCCTCGACGTACCGCCAGGTACGCCCGGGTACCCGCTTGCGGGTGGGGCTCCTCGCTGCCGTCCGGGGTACCCGGCCGAAGGCTGGGTCGTCCGCCTGAATGCAAATTGGTATTATCTTGGAATTGAACCACTGTTTGGTAAGCTAGGACATAGTCGGCATGGCAAATAATTTGCAAGGCCCGTTGCGAAGGCCGGAGCCGATGAGGAGACACACCATTACAGGGTTCTCGGCTTCTCGGCTTGACAGGGAGAGGCTTCATCCAGTAGGTTTATTGCGGGCCGGTAAAGGGTTCCCGTGTCAGTAGGCACGACCGGCTGCGCTTCTATCTTGTGAAGATTTTGAATCACGTTGAGAGGTCTATACATATGAATATCATCGTTTCCGGTTCACTCGCCTATGACAGGATTATGGATTTTCCTGGCCACTTCTCAGAGCATATCCTGCCCGAGAAGATACATGTCCTGAACGTCTGCTTCCAGGTGAATGGCGTGAAGGAGAAATTCGGCGGTACAGCAGGCAATATCGCATACGCTCTCACCCTGATGGGTGAAAAGCCCGCAATCGCGGCCACCATCGGCTATGACTACCATAGATATCTTGACTGGCTGAAGAAGAATGGGATCTCCACGGAAAACATTAAGATCATAGAGGACGAATGCACCGCAGGTGCCTACATAACGACCGATAAAGCTGACAATCAGATCACGGGGTTCAACCCGGGTGCCATGAAATACTCTTCCTGCCTCGATTTCGACAAACTCGATCCAAAGGAAACCCTGCTCATCATCTCCCCTGGCAATCTCGATGACATGGTGAACTATCCACGCTCCTGTAAAGCCAGAGGCATCGACTATATCTTTGATCCCGGCCAATCGCTGCCCATGCTGGATGCCAAAGACCTGGCTGAGGCCATAGACGGGTGCCGGATCCTGATCTCCAATGACTACGAACTGGATCTCATCATGAGCAAGACCGGATTGAACAAGGAAGCGCTGCTCAGGCGCGCCAAGACCATTATCGTGACCCTCGGAGATCTGGGTTCGCGGGTCTGCACGCCGGGTGAGGAAATAAGCATTCCTGTTGCTAAGGCCAGGAAGGCGGAAGACCCCACGGGCGCTGGTGATTCGTATAGAGGAGGGCTGATCAGCGGCCTTATCAAAGGTATGGACATTGCCCATTGCGCCAGGATGGG
>JADGQN010000028.1 GCA_017881765.1 Syntrophobacterales bacterium
TGCCGCTGACTGCTTACTCTTTCTTCCGATTTTTTTCCACGAACCAGTCTATCAGTTGGCGGGCTATGCTTATCTTTCCGGGCAGTTCAGGCAGCCCATCCGCCTGGAACCAACCTGCATCAACGATCTCTGTCCTATCGATACAGATTTCTCCGCCCGCGTATTGGGCGGTGAATCCTACCATAAGCGAGTCAGGGAATGGCCACGGCTGACTTCCGAAGTACCTGATATCCGTCAGTTCAATACCCACCTCCTCTTTTACCTCCCGGGCTACCGTCTCTTCCAGGGTCTCGCCCGGTTCCACAAAGCCTGCAAGAACACTGTAGAAGGCCGTGGGAAACCGGTTCGCGCGGGCCAGGAGGAGTCTCTCCCCCCGCTCGATGGCCACAATCACAGCAGGAGAAATGCGTGGGAAACTGGTTAGGCCGCAATGCGGACATTCCTTGGCCCTCTCACCTTCTTTGTACCGGGTTTTTTCTCCGCAGCGACCACAGAACTGGTGCGTCCTGTCCCAATCCACCACCTGTACCGCGACCACCGCGACACGATACAGTTTACCATCCAGGGAATCAAACATGTTCCGCAGGCCGCTGAAAAGCATCCCCTGCGGCGCATCGGCGCCTTCCGGCACGTCAGCCGAATAGCACGCCTCCCCATCAAGGGTTCCAAGGAACTGGGAACGGACTATCTCCAGACCGAGGCTGCGGGGGCCATCCTGGAGCACCGGTATGTCCGGTATACCGTCATTTGCCTTCACGAGGAGTTTGTGTCCGCTGAAAATAAACCACCGCGCCGACCGGCCTTCGTCTTCTGGCGGCTTCACTGCAGGTATGAATCTTTTATTCATAATAGAAATTTAACGTCTACACACTATAAAGTCAAAAACAACCCGAATACCAAGTTGCATTCAAAAATACGACCCAGCCTTCGGCCCGGTACCCCGGGCGAGCCGAGGCCTGGGCAAGGCAGGCGTACCTGGTGGTACGTCGCGGAACCAGTTGTTCTTGCGGGGCATCCGGGCGCTTCCAGAATATTCTTCCCGGGTCGCCGCAACGAAGGTATACGCTTGAAGGCGAATCGGTGTTGATCAGACGCTATGGAAGCCGGTACCCGTTCGCTGCTTTCCCGTCATGAGGTCTTCTGCCTGGGTAATGGGACGAGCAATCGTGAAGAGGAATTCTTTGCCCATGAATCGCACGTAGCAAGCCCTCACATCGACGGGAAGGGCCGCATGATCCTTGGTCCAGTATGACGTTTCGTAGGTGAGCACATGTTCGCTCCTACCTCGCTCCCAGAGCTGCCCCCACTGAGATTCGCTTGAGTAGACCTCCACCTCGTACGTGTGCTTGTTCAAGATGTCATCCCTGGCGTAACCGAGCGCGCCGCATACGGCCTCGTTAACATCCAGAATCAGGCCATCGGACGCAATCTGCAATACAAGGTCGGGTGCCTGATTGATGGAGAAATGAGTGATGCGGGCTGCTTCTGTCTGTTTGCTCTGGGCGGTGACATCGCGAAAGGCAAATATCGTCCCCCGTATGGCCCCGTTTTCATCTACTATGTGGCTCGTGGTCCCGTCGATCGGAACAACCTTGCCGCTTTTGGTGATTATCACAAGGGCGAAGTTCGCGGTCGTCGCCTCACTGTCAGTCCCGGTGAGCTTCGTCACACGACTTCCAACCTTCGTCCATGTAGCCTCATCGACGATATTGAGCACGGTCGTGATATCCCGCCCCAATGCCTCTGACTCCGCGAAACCCGTGAGTGCCGAGGCTGCCGGATTGACGAGCGTGACCAACCCTTGCGCATCAGTGGCAATTACAGCATCACCGATGCTATCAAGCATAGCAGACAGTCTTCGTTTTTGCTCTTTCAGTTGGCTCTCCATCCCATGCTTATAGATCGCCATCTCAATAGCAATCTGCAATTCTCTCTCACTGAACGGTTTCAGAACATATCCCATCGGCCCTGTCAGTTTTGCCCGACGCAGTGTCTCCCGATCCGCATGGGCGGTGAGATAAATTATGGGAATATCCCAGCGATCCGTGATTTTGCCCGCAGTCTCTATCCCATCCATTTCACCCTTGATTCTTATGTCCATGAGAATCAGATCCGGCTGCGTTTCCTCAGTTCTGGCGAGGGCTTCCGAGCCTGTTGAGGCAGTGGCCACGATCCGGTAACCCAGACTCGTAAGCATCTCTCTCAACTCGGTCGCAACGATCTGTTCGTCTTCCACGATAAGTATGCTTCTGCCTTGCATCTGGTCCTCTCAACGGGTTCAACTATGTAAAGGTGACGGTGAAAACGGTCCCCTTCTTGCTCGTGAGCTCTATGGTGGCACCCAACTGATTTACAAGCGTGTTTACCAACTGGAGACCGAGCGATGGTGTGTGCCGAAAATCAATGTGTGACGGCAATCCGATCCCATCATCGCCGACCACTAAAGACGCTGTTCCATCATCGTTTTGACGGAGCTCGATAGAAATTGTGCCCTTGGAGCGATCCGCAAATGCGTGTCTTAGAGCGTTTGAGACGAGCTCATTGACGATGAGACCGCACGGTATTGCCTTATCTATAATGAGTGAGACCCGCTCGTTAATATCGGTCTTCAGCTTTATCCCTCCGCCTTTGATACCGTGCGTCTGAAAAAGATTAGTCGTGAGACTGTGCAAGTAGTCTCTAAAGTTTACGTGCGTGAGATCAACCGATTTATAGAGTTGCTCGTGGATAAGGGCAATGGAGCGCACACGTTCCAGGCTTTCCAGAAGAATCTCGAGCATCTGCGGGTCGCTCACGTTCTTCGATTGCAGGTAGAGCAGACTCGAGACAACTTGGAGATTATTCTTCACCCGGTGGTGAATCTCCCTGAGATAGACCTCCTTTTCCTGCAACGATACCTTGATCTTCTCCTCTGCTCTCTTTCGTTCCGAAATATCAGTAACGGAGAACATTGAGCCGTGGAATATGCCGTCGTCATTGAAGATGGGGGCGCTAATGAGCTTGGTATAAATGGGCTTGCCATCCTTGTCCATGAACTCTGTTTCGTACTCCTCCTTCACGCCTTGTCTGCAGCGCTCCCACCGCTGGCCGGCCTTTTCAGCGTTCTTGACATCGATGAAAAGAAAAAAGCGACGCCCCACCATTTCATCCGATTCGTACTTGAGCATCCGGGCCATGCGGTCACTTACAAACGTCGTATTTCCGTCCGCATCGAGCACCCAGATACCCTCCTGAACCGTGTCTATCATGTGTCGATACTTCTTCTCGCTCTCCAGCCAGGCCTGTTCCGCCCATTTACGTTCCTTCATGTCAACCAAGGAAAATACGATCCGGCTTGAGCCGGGGATAACCGTCGCCGTCAATCGCATCTCTTTAATTACACCGTCCTTGCTCAATACCCTGAGGTCGTGGCGTCGTAATGCCTGCTCCGGATCGCTAAGTAACAATTTCAAATATTCCTCGACGGCTGGCAGGTCGTCCTTTACGATGAATTCATGCCAGCTCTTCTTGCCCTCAAGCTCCTGTTTTGAGCAAGCAGAGAGCTTTCCAAATTCTTCATTCACGAAGGAGAAGATTGAGTCCTGGCCGGCAACGAACGCAGGAATACCAATATTCTCAAAAATGGGATGGTATTCATCGCCCACTTCCTGTACCGCCTCAACCTGCGGCGTTTGTGCCCTTTCTTCAAGCGCGGCTACGCATCCCCCACCATTGCCCGGTATGGACGAAACCGCCATCTGAACAGTCTTTACTATGCCCTCCTTGGCGATAAAATGATACTCGCGAATGGGGAGTCTACCGGAACCATCCGGTAACTGGCCCACGACGGCCTTGGCGGTTTCCACGTCCTCCGGCACGAGAAACTCTGTCAAACTCTTCCGGTTTTCTACCTCATCTTTGCGTACACCCAAGAATTCCGCGCATGCCTTGTTGAGATTAAGAATAGTCATGGTCTCGTCAAATACCACCAGAGGAACCGCCGCCATCTCAAAGCTCAGCCGAAACCGCCCTTCTGTCTCCTTCCGCTCGCCCTCCGTGCGCCTGCTCACTGAGACATCCGCGAACCGTGCCCATGTTCTGATTGAGCCCTCATAGACAGCCGTCTTTAGGAACGCTTCGCCGTCAAAGAGGCTTCCATCTCTTCGGACTCCCTGGAATTCAACCCGCCGGACAGACGCGCCTGAATCCTGTTCGCGGATCAACAACTCCGGATGCTCTGTGCGTAGATTGAGAGCCACCGACTTTCCCAGAAGCTCCCCGGGATTGTCATATCCGAAGAGTTCGGCGCACTTCTGATTTAGGTACCCGTATGCGTCTTCATGCAGGACCGCAACAGCATCAGGCTGTTCGTCCACAAGTCGCCGCCACTCCTGTGCCGCTGTCCACGCCCTCCTTTCCTCCTCTTTATGTCCACTGATGTCGCGAATCAGAGCCACCGTCTTGTCCGTGCCCGCGAGGAATGAAATGCTCGCCGCGGCCTCCGTATTCAGCAAAGATCCGTCGATCGCGAGTAGACGGACTTCGACAAATGGAAACGCCACCCCGTCTTCGGCGGCCTTCTGAAGATACGGCTCCAGCAGTCTTCTATCCTCTTCATGTACGAGATCAAGCAGGGTTTTACCAACAAGCTGCTCCGGATTCTCTGCCTTAAATAAACTCATGGCGGCCTTATTGGACATGGTGATCTTTCCGCCCGAGCATTCGAACACTGCGTCGGGCCAGGCATCGAGGAGTTCATGCGCCAGCCCTCTATTCCCCGTTTTGATTTCTCCAGGTTCTCTCGAACGGACAAATAAGGCCAGATGATTGGCGACGGCGACCGCATAATGCTCGAGCTGGTCGGATACATCCGCAGCTTCAGTGTGACCCATGGTCAGTGCCCCGAAGACCCGTTGGTTTATGCTGATCGGCACACAGATGTATGTGCTGATCCCGAGCTTTCTCAGGAACCCGTTAGCATACTCCGGTCTCTTCGCAACTGACCTCTCAACAAGCAAGTGGCCGGTGCGTATGGCCACCCCCGAGAGCGTCTCGCTCAGAGGAATCTCCATGTTGGGAGGCACAGGTATGAGGCTCTTAACCCCTCTAAGAACCATTTTCTGCCGTTCTTCATCGTATTGTTCAACCGCTACGAAAGGATAGTCGGCCGTTGAGGCCACTTCCTCCGAAATTGCCTGAAAGACCTCTTCTACAGGCGTAGCCCTCATCGTAATCTCTGAAATGCGTCTGAGAGAGAGGACTTCCTCGTTGCGCAGAGAGAGGCGCTGCTCCATCTGTTTCTGGTCTGTGACGTCAATCCCGACCAGTACCAGCCCCGTGATAGCCTCTTCCTCTCGGGTCTCGTTGATGCGCCATGCGATGAGGCGCTTGGCACCGGACTTAGTTGCCAGAGGGGCTTCGAAAGTCACAGGAAGCTGGAGCCGGTTTGCCTGCCAGTCGAGGAAGCTGCGCCAGATCGATACATTTTTTGATATGGGAAGGATCACCTCGAAAAGATTTTTCCCGTCGAGAGCGCTCTTCGCGTACCCTGTTACATCCTCTACTTCCTTATTAAAGGTACGGATGGCTCCCTCGCGATCAAGCCCGATGATCATTACGTTGGCGCTGTCAATCAGTCCTCGTGCGTGCGTCCCTTCCTTCAGCCTGTCGTCACGCACAGCCTTCTCTTTGGCGACATCGCGAAGGAGCAGTACAACAAACTCGCCGTGATCGAAGAGAAAGTAATGAGCCCTCATCTCCACCGATATAGGTTCGCCTTTCTTGGAATGGAGGCTTGTCTCGTAGGTTAGAGTAACCTTCTCTTTCAACCGTTCCATGTGGAGGTCCCACCGCGACCCCTTCAGGTTCGGATCAAGATCCTGGATGCTCATCCAGATAAGATCGTCCCACGTGTATCCGAGCATCCGACTCGCGGCATCGTTGGCGTAGAGAATTCGGCCATCCGAACCGAGTCGCATAACAGCTTCCGACATCAGATCGACCGATTGCTGGGTGATGCGGAGTGATTCATCGGCCTTCCGGTAACCCGACACATCCCTGAAGACGAGTACCGAGCCATGCACGTTGCCTGCGTCGTCCACGATCGGTGTGGCAGTCCCATCCACCCCAATCTCCCTGCCGTCCTTGCTCATCAAAATATGATTTCGCGCGGTCGTAACAATACTCTCCGATAGGGCACGCATGACGGGATGCTGGGTAAGCGTACGGGTCGCTTCGCTCACCACGGTAAAGACTTGAGTCACAGGCTTTCCGGATGCTTCTTTCAGCTTCCAGCGCGTCAGGAGCTCAGCAGCGGGATTCATGAAGGCAACAGCGCCCGTGATGTCCGTGACGATCACGGCATCACCTATACTTTTAAGGGTGGTCCCGAGCAACTGCTCTCTATCTTTGAGCAGTGTTTCCGTCGTATGTTTGTAAATGGCGATCTCTATGGCAGCATGAAGTTCCCTTTCGTTAAAGGGCTTCAGAAGATATCCCATCGGTTCGGTGCGCTTCGCACGCTGCAACGTGGTCTCATCTGCATGCGCAGTCACGTAAACGACCGGAACATTAAATTTGGAGTGGATCTGCTCGGCAGCTTCGATGCCGTCCATCTCTCCTTTCAGCATGATGTCCATGAGTACCACATCCGGCCGGGCCTTCTCCGCCTTTTTTATCGCTTCCGTACCGGAGGCTGCAAGTCCGCAAACGGCGTAACCCAGATCTTTTAACCGGAGCTCGGTCTCCCGGGCCACGATGCCTTCATCCTCAACAATAAGTATCTTTTCACCGGCCATGCGCTATCTCCTGCCCGTCATGCAAGGATCATCTTGAATTCCGTCCCACCCCTTCTATCCACTTCAATGGTACCGTCAAGCTGCCTGACCAGCGTGTTTACGAGTTGCAAACCGAGGGATGGAGTATCATCAATATCCATATCCTCCGGCAGCCCGACCCCGTTATCTTTCACCGTGAGAATCAATTTTCCTACCCCATCACGCAGAAGGCCCACAAGAATCTCCCCCCTTCTTCCCTGCGGGAACGCGTACTTGAGAGCGTTTGAGACGAGTTCATTAATGATCAATCCGCACGGGATAGCCCGATCAAGCCCAAGCGGTGCGGATTCCACATTTACACTGAGTTTAACCATATGAGTTGCCACACCATATGAGTTGAGAAGATAACTTGTAAGACTCCGTATATAGTCTGCCAGATTGATGTTCGCCAGGTCGTCACACTGGTAAAGTTTCTCGTGTATAAGCGCCATAGACCTCACGCGGGTTTGGCTTTCCCTGAGCACGGAGAGTACCTGATCGTCGGAAGTCTTCCTGGACTGAAGGTAAAGCAAGCTCGACACGATCTGAAGATTGTTCTTGACGCGGTGGTGGATCTCTTTCAGCAAGACCTCTTTCTCTTTGAGGGATGCCTTGATCTGCTCCTCCGCCTGTTTTCTATCGGTGATGTCTCTTGCCAGTGTGAGGAGAGCGGACTTCCCGTAGAAGGAGAATCCAACGGTTGAAGCTTCTGTGTCGATGATTTTCCCATCAAGGCGAATATACTTTTCCTCGACAAACGGCAGGTCCACCCCTTTTTCCAGGAGATCCTGTCGCTCCTTGACCAGCGCGACCGAATCCGGATGCACAAAGTCGAAAAGTGCCTTGCCGAGAACCTCCTCTTCGGAGGTTGCGCCGAGAAGCCTTACCCCCGCAACGTTGACCACGATAATCTTCCCTTCCGCCTGAACTATGATGGCATCGGGGGAGTGTTCTACGAGTTTACGGTAACGCTCTTCGCTCTCCTTCAGCTCTTCGTTTATCTGGATGCGGTGCGTAAAGACCGCGAGCTCGTTTGCAAGGCTGGAGCCAAGGGAGAGAAGACTCCCACCCACCCCTATCGTCGAAGGGTGTGCCAGCACAAGGGCGCCGATGAAGCGCTCCTTGACGACCATCGGCAGACAGACGAAGGTCTGAATGCCCAGCTCTCTAATCATACCATACGCATATTCCGGTTTCGAAAGGGCCGCCGTTTCAATAACGGGCTTATGCGTTCTTAAAGCAAGGGAAGAAAGGGTCCTATTTAATGGCACCTCCGGGCCACTACCTGAGGGGAGGGACATACCAGTCATTCCTTTGACAACCATCACCTGTCTATCCTCATCATAGATCTCTATGGATCCCACCGGGAAGCCGGTGGCAAGACAAATCTCTTCTATGATGGCCTGGTAAGCTTCACCTATAGACTCGGTGCCGAGGATGATTTCTGAGATGCGGTGAAGAGCAAACAGCTCCTGGTTGCGTGATGCCACTTCCCGCTCAGCCTTCACGCGTTCGCTGATGTCTATGCCGAAACATATCGCGCCCACGGGCTTGTCCTGATCCCGGATATCGTTGATCTGCCAGGAAATGAAACGCTCAGCCGCTGTTTTGGTAAATATGACGCTTTCAAATGAGATAGGGAGCAGGAGCTTCCCATCTTGCCATTCTTTGAACTTCTCCCTCACGTAATTGTATTCACCATGCGGCAAGACCTGGGTGAGTAAATTTTTCCCCACGAGGTCATTTTTATCATAGCCCGTGATCTGCTCGGCGCCTTCGTTAAATATGTTGATAGTGCCGTCCAGGCTGAGCTCGATGATCATCACATTGGCGGTTTCAATCAGGTTTTCCGCGTAATCCTTGGCTTTGTGCATCTGGTCCGTAATCAACTGCAGCTCGGCCTTGCTTGCCAGAAGCTCCGTTTCCGCTTTTTTTCGCTCCGATATCTCCCGTTCCAGTTCCTTATTTGTTCGCGCAAGTTCGTCAGTCCTTTGGGCAACCTTCTTCTCCAGCATCGTCGGTACCTGCCGGAGGGCCTCTTCGGCACGTTCCCGCTCGGCAATCTCTTCCTGTGTCTTTTTGTAGAGGTCCTCGTAACGTCCTAGGAGGTAATAGACAATAAGCCCGGCGACAATCGTAAAAAAGGCGACTTCAATCACGTGATGGGGGAAACCGACCATGGTGGGAGAGGCTCCCCACAGAAACGCAAGCACCTCATACAGACCTATGGCTGCGGTCATCAAGACCATGGCCAGGACGAGAGCCGGGATTAATTGTATACGGCTGATCCGTCTGTTCTGTTTTTTACTACCCATGCACTATCCCCCGGAAGAGATCATTCTATGAGCCCAAGTTTTTGCAGCTCGTTCACCAGGCTGGATCTGCTGATCGGTTTAACGAGGTACGCAGTGGCACCTCCCTTATAAAGCGCATCCGCAACGCTTTCAGGGTCTGTAAGCGAGGTGGTCATGATCACCTTTACTTCGTGCGCGTAGTGGATCGATCTCTCCCCCTCCAACTCGCGTATCGTCCTGAGAGCCTGCTGCCCGTCAATATTTGGCATCACGATGTCCATGCATATCAGGTCGTAGGGCTTACCCTCTCCCCACGCCAGTTCAAAAGCCTTTATGGCCTCGGCTCCGTCAACGGCGATATCGCACTCCCCGTGCGCCGAAAGGATCTTCTGCAAAAGCCTGCGGCTTATGAAGTCATCATCCACAATCAGTACGCGCATACCGCCTTTCCTGTCGGGCCGGTCTTAACCAAGAACGCGCCAAACGAAAGATAACCGGTTAATGACCATTCTGGAAGAAGTGTCGACACCTATTACTGAGGATTAATGCAAACGCGATGCCAGAATCGGCTATGCCGGGAGTAGCTAACAACGGAACGAGACTACGAGGGTAATGCAAACTCACCAATGATCTGCCACCCCTTCTGGCCTTTCTTAAGGTAGAGCGACTTAATGCTTACGCCATTGAAATTGTTCGATCTGTAGACCTGACGAAACCGTACGACCGCTATGTCGCCCTGGTCCTTTTGTGACAGCATGATGACCTTTCGGTCTAGTCGTACCTGGATGAATTTCTTTCCTTTGCTCACCTGTTCCTTCCGTTGGCCGAAGGTCTCGAGGTCCGTCCCGTCAGCCGCTTTAAAGTCGCGTGAGTAAAACTGAAGGAATTTCTTCATATCAACACCTTCCCAGGCCTTTTGCCAACCGCTTATGAACGTAGTAATATCCTGAGCGACTCTTTTCTGATTGTCTGCACTCCTGAAAGCGAGCCGGTCGACAATGACTATGGGGGTCGTCCCCAGCTTGATAGCGGTCGAGAGTTCGCGCAGGGAATCGTTATCCATCACCACGCACCCCTTGGTTGACTGTACCTCGTCCAATCTTTTCTGCGGGTCATGCCCGTGAAGCCAGACCCCATCACCCGTCTTACCCTCTTTCTTATCCAGGAAATCCGGGTAGTTCAAGACGAACGCGCCCATGCCGTAGTTCTTGGGAAGCTTGCTTCCCGGAATAAACTCAACGAAGAAGTGGATCCCCTCGGGCGTTGCCATATCCCCCACTTTTTCCTTATCCTTGATGTTCTTGCCCACGATACAGGGGTAGGCCTTCGCGAGAGCGAGCTTGCCCTGCACAGAGCGTAGGTAAAAGAGGGTCCTGCGGCTCTTCTCCACGAGCACCAGTTGCTCTCCGGGGTCCAAAGAGACAAAAGGAAAGAGCGCCTGCCCGGGAGGCACGGAAAGATCGGCCACCCTTATCTCGGCCTTTTCAGGGCCGACCGGGGCAGGCGTGGCAGGCTTTTCAGCAGCAGGTGCGGGAGCGACCGGAGCCTTTTCCGGCGCAGCCGCAGAGGAGACCGGGGCGGCCTTCTCCTCCGGGCGTGTAGTTGCGGGGACAATCGGCTTTTTATCGGGGAGCACCTCAGGTGCCGGCCCCGTTATCTTCGTATCTCCCTGAGCCAGACGCAATTTCTTCTGCGTCTCAGTAAGAGAGTTCTGGGTGTTTCTTATAGTCTGGTTAGGTACCTCTTCAGTAATGTACGCGAGTTCTTTTTCCGTTTGAGTGACGATGCCGTTAAGCTCCGCCGTCTTACTTCTTTCCTTCAGGAGCAAAACCAGCGTTATGCCGTTCAACACGATGAGAAGCAGCATCCCGCCGATCAGGATCCCGCCAAGGGACCAGGCCCTTTTTGGTTTCGTCCTGGCTTCCGCATAGGTCAGCGGGATCGGGCTGCTGTAATCCCGTTCTTCCCGGATCTGCTGTCTGGAAACCTCTTTTCGTTTCTTCTTCAGAAATTCGAGGAATGCGTCTTGGCTCTTCTTTGGCATGCCATCCCCGGCCACAACCGCACCACTCTAGCCTTCTGCGTGTATGATGGCCTTGCGGAGTTGTGAAATTATGGGGTAAGTGGCTGTCCTTGTCAAGACAAAAAGTCGGTCGATCCAAAAGGAGTGCACGCTGCGGAACAGATGCTGTATAATGTGGCCGAATGGTGTATACGTGAAGGCGAATTGGTATAAACCCCGAACGCTCATCCTGATTCTCTGTCTCTTCCTGCTGCTTTCCTGCACTACCCCTGTTCAGAGGAGCCTGGAGAGCCTCACAGAGAATCGCGCCCTGTTGGGTGCTCAATCGGGCGTCGCCATAAAATCATTATCGGACGATGCCTATGCCTTTCGCTCAAATGACGAACAGTTTTTTATTCCTGCTTCCAACATGAAGCTCTTTACCACGGCTGCCGGCCTGATCCTTCTCGGTCCGGAATTCCGTTACACAACGAGCCTGTACGCGGACGGCGAAATCCGTGGTGGTCTACTCGACGGGAACCTCATTATCAGGGGTGTCGGCGATCCGACACTCTCGGGAAGATTTCAAGCCGGAGGTGCGGCTGAAATCTTTAGCGACTGGGCGGAAAGGCTTCTGGGACTGGGCGTCACGGAAATAAAAGGCGATATCATCGGGGATGGGAGTCTGTTTGGTGAGGCATACCTGGGTGCAGGCTGGGCCTGGGATGATGACCTGTATTGCTATTCCGCACAGATCAGTGCCCTTTCCATCAACGATAACTGCGTTGCCATTTCCGTGCGTCCGGGGTCCGCGGCGGGAGAGACGCCCTTCATTACCGTTGATGACGGCTCGGGCTACATTACAATAAGGAACCGCGCGGTCACCACGTCTTCGGCAGAAGGAGCGTCCCTGCGGCTTTCGCGGGAACCGGCGAGCAACCTCCTCACCGTCTCGGGAGAAATTCCGGCCGGCGCGGACTTCGAGCAATTTTTCGTCACCATCCACAACCCCGCGCTATTTGCTGCAGCGCATTTGAGACGCGTGCTGGAATCCAAGGGGATAGTAATCGGAGGAACGATCAGCGACCGCGGGCCGTTCTCCGGCCCCATCGTCTATGAATCGATGAAGATCGTCGCTTCGTACACCTCGCCGCCCCTTCGAGAGGTGATCGGCGAGATCAATAAGACAAGCCGGAACCTTTACGCGGAGCTCCTGTTCAGGACACTGGGGAATAGCTTCCTGGGCGATGGTTCGGCAAGAGCAGCCGCTGAGGTGCTGAAGGGCGCCCTCGTGAAGATGTCGGTTCCGCCTGATTCAGTGGTTGTATATGACGGATCAGGCCTCTCGCGGATGAATCTCGTCACGCCCGCGGCCCTTTTGGCACTCTTGAAATATATGTACCGGCACGAGCATTTCTCCTATTTCCTGGACTCCCTCCCTATTGCGGGCATTGACGGGACGCTGAGAGACAGGATGCGAAATACGCCGGCAGAAGGCAGAGTGCTCGCCAAAACAGGGAGTATGACCCACGTCCTTAACCTTTCAGGTTACGTAAGAAGCCGGGCAGGTAAGATGTATGCTTTTTCTATCCTGACAAACAATTATACCGGGCCTGTTGACGCGCTGAAACGAGTCCAGGACTCCGCGCTGGTCAGCCTCATCAACCTTCTTGACTGACAACTCATTTCGTTCGCTTTTCACTCCGAAAAAGCCGCCAAAAAATCCTTGACTTTCCGTGCCCGGAGTGCTTATATGTACCGGTCGGTACAGGTTGCTACAGTAAGCTACTTACCCTTTTAAATCCTTTATCTGAGGAGTATGTCATGACAACTTTCTATCGGCGGTTACCGCGATTTGACTATGTGCAGCCAACCTCCCTCGACGAGGCGCTCTCCCTGCTCGGCCGTTACAAAGCGGACGCGAAGCCTCTTGCGGGCGGCACGGACCTTATCCCACAGGTCAAAGGGAGAGATATGGCTGCCCCCCGCGTTGTTGTTGATCTGAAAGCCATCCCCGGGCTCGATGCCATCACCTACGACGCGACAAAAGGACTCACCTTGGGCGCGATGGCGACCATAGCAAATGTGGAGCGCTCTGTCCTTGTCCGGGAGCATTACCCCATGCTCTCAAACGCCCTGACAACCATGGCATCCCCGCAGGTGCGTAATCGCGCCACGGTGACGGGCAACATCTGCACCGCAGTCCCTTCCGCGGACTCCGCACCAACGCTGCTCGTCCTGGAGGCTGTGCTGAAGTTGGTCAGTCAAAAAGGGGAGCGGCTTGTTCCCATCACACAGTTTTTTACCGGGCCGCGCCAGACCGTGCTCACTTATGACGAACTTATCACGGAGATCCGGATCCCCTCCCCTCCTCCCAAGTCTCGAGGGGTTTACCTGAAACTCTCGCCCCGGAAGTCCATGGATCTTGCCGTCGTCGGCGTGGCTGCCTTTGTCGTGCGGGACGGGGAAACGTGCAAAGATGTGCGCATCGCTCTCGGCGCGGTAGCGCCCACTCCCATCCGGGAGGCGAGGGCTGAATCTGCCTTGCTCGGGAAGAAGCTGACGGACGAATCGATTGAGGAGGCAGCAAGCGCTGCTTCAAGCGAATGCAGGCCGATAGACGACCACAGGGCTGCAAGGGAGTATCGCTGTGACATGGTTTACGTGCTTACCAGAAGAGCGCTCACCCAGATTAAAGAGGAGGCTTTATGAAAGAGATACGGATCACGGTCAATGGAAAACCTTACGAGCTGTCCGTCAGGCCCTGGGCAACGCTCCTTGAAGTTATACGCGAAGACCTGGGGTTGACGGGTACAAAGGAAGGTTGCGGCGTGGGCGAGTGCGGCGCCTGCACCGTGATTATGAATGGCAAGTCGGTCAACGCATGTCTGGTGCTTGCGCCCGAAGCAGACGGCAAAGAGATCACCACCATAGAAGGCCTCGCCCAAGGCGAGAAGCTTGATCCGATCCAGCAGGCCTTTTACGAAATCGGAGGTCTTCAGTGCGGCTTTTGCACCCCGGGCATGATCATGTCCACCAAGGCGCTGCTCGCCGAAACTCCTGAACCCACGGATCATGAGATACGCAAGGGCCTGGAAGGAAACTTCTGTCGCTGCACGGGCTATACCAAGATATTTGAATCAGTCAGGGAAGCTTCCCGGAAATCAAGGAGGTAGGCATGGATTACGCAGTCATTGGGACTAGGGTCCCCAGGGTCGACGCAAGAGAAAAAGTCACGGGAACGGCAAAGTACGCAGCCGATTATTCATTGCCCGGCATGCTCTGGTGTAAGGTGCTGCGCAGTCCTGTCGTGCATGCGAAGATCCTCAACATCGACACAAGCAAAGCCGAAAGGCTGCCGGGTGTCAAAGCAGTCATTACCGCGAAGGATTTTGGCGGATGGACCTGGGGCTTCATGGCCACAACGCGGGACGAACCACCGCTTGCCATGGGCAAGGTCCGGTATCTGCATGAAGGCATTGCCGGGGTTGCGGCGATCGACGAGGAGGTCGCGGAAGCGGCAACGGAGCTGATCAAGGTCGATTACGAGGAGCTTCCCGGTGTCTTCGATCCGGAAGAAGCGATGAAGCCGGGCGCTCCCGTCATTCACGATTACAGGCCTAACAACGTGAGCGTCGAGTACCACTGGAATTACGGTGACGTGGAAAAGGCATTCGCCGAATCGTATATTGTGCGTGAGGACCGCTTCAGTACGGGAAGAGTGACGAAGGGATACCTGGAACCGCCCGCGTCGCTGGCATACTACGACCCAAGCGGCTCCATTACCGTCTGGGCCGCCAAGCAGAGCCCCTATTTTCACTATCGCCACCTCGCCGCCTGCTTTCGCCTGCCCCTCTCCAAGGTGCGCGTGGTCCAGCCTTACATCGGCGGCGGGTTCGGGGGCACAAAGAACGACTCGGTCGCAGGCGACTTCTGCGCTGTCATGGCCTCCAAAAAGACGGGCAAACCCGTGAAGTTTATCTATTCGCAGGAAGAGGAGCTGATGACGTCTAAGAGGCGTCATGCCATGATCACGTATAGCAAGATGGGAGCCACGAAGGATGGTCTTCTCACGGCTGTCCAGGCAAAGGTGATTGCGGAGGGCGGCGGGTACACGGCTATCGGCCCGCTCTCTATGTATCTGGCGGGCGCTTCCATAGCCATCCCGTATAAGCTTGCCAACTTCAAGTACGACGGCTACCGGGTCTTCACGAATAACCCGGTCTGCGCTGCAATGCGGGGCCATGGTATCACTCATACGAGGTTTGCGCACGACCTCCAGATGGAGATGATCGCCGAAGAGCTGGGCATCGACTTCATGGAGATGAGGCTTCGCAACGCCATTGATAACCCGAAACCCGGCACGGTCTACAGAACGGTAAACGACGTTACCCTGAACACCTGCGGCATGAAAGAGGCGCTCACCGCCATAAAGGAGGACCCCATCTGGGCCGAAAGGGAGCACGCACCCAAGAGGGTAGGCTCCACATCATTCGGGGTCGGCATATCCGGCACCGCTTATGTGGGAGGGGCGCGCCAACTCGGCCACCAGTCCTGCGCGGCGGTTATACGCCTGTGCGAAGACGGCACCGCAAATCTCTTGACAGGGGCTACGGACTGCGGCCAGGGCTCCGACACGGTACTCTGTATGATAGCCGCGGAAGAGTTGGGCATGAAACTGGATGATGTAGTGATCAAGCGGGTTGACACCGCGTACACGCCGTGCGATCCGGGCAGCTACGGCAGCCGCGTCACGCTGCTAGCCGGCCAGGCTACCCAGATAGCCGCGGCCGAGGTGAGAAAACAGCTCGCCGAAGCCGCGGCGAAGACGTGGAACGCCAAACCGGAAGAAATTCAGATACGAAATTCCGTCGTGTCTCTCAAATCCAACCCTGACAAGAGCATGACCCTTGAAAACCTCGCCAAGATAGCCTCGTACTCAGGGTCCGGCGCGGTCATCATGGGGAAGGGATATTCCAGTTACGGTCTTGAGCCGCTTGATTTCAAGACCGGGGCGGGAAACGGCGGGACTTCCTATAGCTTCACAGCACAGGCAACGAGGCTCGGCGTCGATCTGGAGACGGGTCACACGACCGTGACCGACTTTCTGCTCGCCCACGACTGCGGGCGACCCCTGAACCCGATCGGGGCGGAGGGTCAGAATGAGGGGGGCGCTGTCCAGGGGCTCGGACAGGCCATTTATGAAGAATTCATCATAGACCAGGGTCACACCCGGAACTCCACGTTCCTGGACTACAAGATGCCGCGTTCTACGGACATTCCGGACATAAGAATTATCGACATCATTACCGATGATCCGAACGGCCCCTATGGTGCAAAGGAGGCGTCCGAGGGCTCCCACGTCAGCGCGCCGCCGTCAGTTATGAGCGCTATCCACGACGCCACAGGCATCTGGTTCAAGGAACAACCGGTCACACCGGAAAAGATCGTAAAGGCCCTCAAAGAAGCGGGGAAGTGGGGGAAATAGACAGAAGTTGCACGTTACAAGTTACGGGCTGGAAATACGTTACAGGTTTAAAACCGAAAAAATATGCGACCAACTACCGTCAGCTTGCAACCTGTAACATGCTTTAGCCTGTAACGAGTTCTAACCCGCGGCCTGCATATAAATTTTTAAGGGGGCACTATGGCACTGATCGAGTACACGAAGGAAGGCAGGATCGCTATTTTCACCCTGAACCGGCCGGACAAAATGAACGTCCTCAATCTCGAGGCCATGCAACGGTTCACGGACCTGCTCAAGGAGTTTCGCGACGATGACGACCTGTGGGTGGGCATCCTTACGGGCACAGGGGAAAAGGTGTTCAGTGCGGGCGTGGACATCAAGGATTTCCTTCCGATGATCAGAAGGACTCCCGACCACAAATGGCAAAGACCGACAGCCATCATGCGCGGCATGGATCTGTGGAAGCCTATGATCGCTGCCTGTAATGGCCTCACTATCGGTGGAGGTCTCGAAATGGCGCTCGCATGCGATATCATGATCGCAGCGGAGACCGCGAAGTTCGGCCTTCCCGAGGTGAAGGTCGGCATCTGTCCGGGAGGCGGCGCCACCGCAAGGCTGCCCCGCACCATCCCGCGGCGGCTTGCAGCAGAAATGCTTTTCACCGGGAAAACCATAAGCGCCCAGGAAGCCTATCGCATAGGCCTTGTCAACAAAGTCGTTCCTCTCCCGGAGCTGATGACCGAAGCCAAAAAGATGGCTGAAACGATCTGTGAAGCGGCGCCGCTCGCGGTCAGGTGCGCCAAGGAACTGTTGCTGAGGGGTATGGACGTCGGCCTTGACGAGGCGCTCAAGATCGAGGACGATATTCAGACCTACATACTCGGTACAAAGGACTGCGAAGAAGGCTTCGCGGCGTTCGCGGAAAAAAGAAAACCCGAGTGGAAAGGCAAATAACGCACTACTGTTTCGGGTTTCGAGTTCCGCGTTGCGAGTTGATTCACGCGCACCTTCCTTAAACCGTAACAACGCCGCAGGCGTCGTAACTCGTAACCCGTAACTATAGGCCGCAAGAATAGGAGAGATTATGTCGAAACGATTAGTCCTGAAGGAGCTTTCACGGTATGACACGGGCACCTATGCCGACATCATTTACAGGAACAGCATTCTTTACTCCGATGAAATGGCCATGAAGTGCGGCTCGGAGTCGATCACATTCAGGCAGGTTAACGAACGGGTAAACAGCTTGATCCACGCCCTCTCGTCATTGGGTGTGAAGAAGGGCGATGTCCTGGGCATGCTTTCATGGAACTGCCTCGATTATGCAGACGTGTACGGCGCCGCGATGAAGTTCGGCTACATTTCGTCTCCGTTTAATCCAAGGCTGCAGCTGGACGAGCTGGACTATCTTATAAACTATTCGGAAACGAATACTCTTTTTGTAGGCCCGCAACTGGTCGATCTGGTAGCGCAGCTCAAGCCGCGCATACCGAAGGTGAAGCATTTCATCTCTTTTGAAAAACCCGTACCCGGAATGATTTCTCATCGCGAGCTTCTCGCTACGTTTCCGAAGGATGAGCCACAGATCGACCTTCGAGAGGACGATCCTGTTTTTCTCTTTTACACAAGCGGCACGACGGGTGTGCCGCGCGCCGCGCTTTACACGCATCGCCGCTCCATAGACAACACCCGGAGATTTGCCATTGCCCTCAGCCTTGAGCAAGGAGATAAGCACATCCAGATCATGCCCCTTTTTCATGTGGGCGGCACATCGAACTTCTGGGGGTATTTCTTCGTGGGCGGCAGCAATGTAATCATGCCGCAGGTCTCGTTCGATCCCGCAGCCTCTTTGCAGGCGGTCCAGGATGAGAAGGCGACCGACATCCATATTGTAGCAACGCATCTTGCTGCGTTCCTTGCAATGCCTGATGTAGATAAGTACGATCTTAGCTCGCTCAAGCGCATGTTCTACGCCGCGTCTCCAATGCCCCTGGAGCTCCTGAAGCGGGGTCTGGAGAAATGGGGCCCGATATTCCTGGAGTTTTACGGTGGAACCGAGGATGGGCCAAACGTCAGCATGCTTTCCGTCAAGCAGCACAGGATGGGAATCGAGCATCCGGAGAAACAGCATATACTCACCTCAGCGGGCTTCCCCCACATCGGTGTGCACGTACGCATTGTTAATGACAACATGGAAGATCTCGAGCCGGGCGACGTGGGAGAGATCGTCGTATACAGCAAGGCCGTTCTTCAGGAGTGGTGGCACAAACCCGAGGAAACAAAGGAGACGATCACTGACGGCTGGGTCCATACGGGCGACATGGGACGCTACGATGAGCAAGGCTACATTTACATCGTCGACAGGAAACGAGACATGATCTGCTCCGGCGGAGAGAATGTATACCCGCGCGAAATTGAGGAGATCCTCTACCAGCACCCGGCAGTGCACGAAGCCGCCGTGTTCGGGATCCCTGATGACTACTGGGTGGAGAGAGTGCATGCCGCCGTTGTGCTAAAGGCAGGTGCACAGGTCACCGGCCAGGAGATTGTCGAGTTCTGCAAGGAGCGTCTTGCCCGGTACAAGGCGCCCAAGTCGATTGACTTCCTGGAGGCCTTGCCCAAGAACCCGTCTGGCAAGATACTGAAAAAGGAGCTGCGGGAAAAATACTGGGCAGGGAAAGACAGGAAAGTTTAGAAGGAACAGGTAAGGGCCAACGGAAGGTTGAGGTAAAAACTAGAACGAAGGTTGAGAGAGCATTGAGTCTTCTTCTTTCTCAACCTTCTTTCGTTCTTTCCTTAACCTTTGCCTTAGTTCTTACCTGTTCTATTCTTCGCCTCAACCTGTTTTATCTGCTCCATCCTGGCCTTGGATAGACAAAGGGGGCCGTCGCTATGCTCTTCGGCCAGATAAGCTCGACCTGCCCCTTCGTCGTCTGCACCGTGTATGCAAACGCGGGGGGCAAACCCGCCTTGTCAAAAGCAACACCCTTCATGTACGGCAGATCAAACTTATGCGATCTTAGATAATCCCTTATTTTCGTGTCGTCGAGCGTACCAGCGCCCTGGACAGCCAGCTCAAGAGTCTTCACCCAGCAGAAGCCCAAGCCGAAGTACGTCGGCGCCGCAGGAAGGTTGAACTTTGCTTTGGCACCGGCATTGATAACGTCATTTCCAGGAAATGGAAGGCGGGAATTCCACCACATATCTGCCGTAACATTGTTGCCGTCAGGTCCCATTTCCTTCATCCAGGCCGGTATGGTTGAGGCCAGGAGTTGATAGATCAGCTTTGGGGTATAATTCATCGCTTTAGCGGCTCGCGTCAGCATCACACCATCATCAAACATGCTCAGGCAGACCAGCACCTCCGCGCCCTTGCTCTTGGCCTTACCGATAAGCGGGGTAGCATCACTCAGGGGTAGATTATAGGTCTCATCCGCAACCACGGAGATACCATTCTGTTCAAACCATTTTATTTGCGGCCCCCTGGCAGACAGCCCTATCACATTATTCATAGTGAAGACAGCGGCCGATTTCGGCCACTGGGCTTTCGGGACGAGATCAGTTAACATTCCCACCACGGAGAGGTAAGCCCAATCGCTCATGAGAGGCGGGCTGGCGAAGGTATACGTAAAGCCCTGCTCGAATGATTTCATATGGCCGCCCATGCCGACGAATACCTTCTTGTACTTCTCGACCAAGGGCATAAGCGCCACATTCGCCGTGCCCGGATAACCCCCGAACAGAAGATCCACCTTATCCACCGTGATGGCCCGCTCGAAATAGGTAACGGCCTTATCGGCGCTGCTCTCATCATCGTAGATGATAAGCTTGACAGGCCGGCCAAGAAGCCCTCCCCTCTTGTTGATATCCTCCGCCCAGAATTCATAGCCCTCTTTGATCCATTTGGCCGTTTCAGAAAAGATACCGGTTAGCGGCAACGAACCCCCGATCTTAATAGGATTCCCCGCCGGCGTGCCGGGCTTTGTGGTCTGAGCCGAAACAGTCGTCGACAAGAAAACCATCACGAGCAGAATCGATAAGAACGTCGCAAACCCTTTTGATACCACCATGCTCTCCCCTCCCCTTTATGTTGCAACGGCCTTTCAAACAATAGCTACTGCCCGCACCCATGCCCCGCCTGCGCGCTCTACCTTGATCGGGAAGACTGCGACCTT
>JADGQN010000029.1 GCA_017881765.1 Syntrophobacterales bacterium
CTCAGCCTTTTCTGCGATGTCGCCGACGTCGATGCCGGACGTATCCTGTATCCAGAGCATGGGAACCCTGTCCCTGCCGCAGAGCGTGACAAACTCGTTGACCTTGATGAGCCCCTCTCTATAGAACTTGCCGCCGATGCCCGGATACGGGGCGTACTGGGGGTAACCCTTCGGCAGCATACCCTGCACATTTGCGACGACGCCGACGAGGAACCCGTCAATCTTTACGAGGCCCGTGTAAAGCTCGGGTCCGTAATCAGGCCTGAACTCCATATGCTCGCTGCCGTCGACAAGCCTTGCTATGAACTGTCTTATATCGTAGGTCATTTTCTGATTGAAGGCGACGATGCTGTACAGGTCTTCAGCGGAGAACTGTGGTTCCGCGGGCTCCGCAACCCTGAAGAATTTGCCGTTGTATGCGGGTAGATAGTTCACCCATTCTTTCACCGCATCAAGGATCGCTTCCTCTGTCTGGAAAACCTGTTTGAAAAACCCGGTATTGTCGTAATGGATTTCAACCCTGCCAGGGGGAACCGACTTGAATTTCCTCGTTGCCTCTATGATCTGCTCAGCCATGGCCTCGTCAAAAAATCCCTTCGGGGCCATGCCGCTCACAATGCCTGCGCCGCCGACGGCGATGTTACAATCCTTGTGGGCAAGGAGCAGTGTCGGGCTGATGCCTTGGTAGCCGCCGCCAGCCGGGTTTGTTCCGTATATCGCGGCAAGAACGGGGATACCGAGTTTGTTCAGTTCAGCGTGTCTGAAGAAAGTTGTTCCGTTCCCTCTCCTGTTTGCATAGACCTTTTCCTGCTCGGTCAACTTCACACCACTGCAGTTGACGAGCCAAACGAGGGGGCAATGCAATCTCTTCGAGATGTCGGTAACCCTCAGGATATTGTCCGCCTGCCCTGCAATCCATGCGCCCGCCATAACCTTGTTGTCAAATCCGATGATGACGCACCACCTGCCGTTTATCCTGCCGAGACCATCCACCACACCAGTAGTCCCCGACTCTTCCTGCATCGGATCATAGAGTATATGAAGAGGCGCCCACGTACCGGGGTCCACGATGTACTCCAGCCTCTGGTGAACCGTCCACTCACCCCTCTTGGCAAGGACTTCTTTTGGCAAACCTGCATTCTTATTCTTCTCAACAAGCGCCGCAATTTCCGCTTCAACTTTCTTGATCTCCTCGGCGTTTTTCTCGTTCACTTTTATCGGCTTGCCTAAATCCTGCATCTTTTGAAAATATGGTCTCATCTCGTCCCCTCCGGTGTATTAGTTTCAGTTGTTATTATTTTCACAATTATATTTTTTGTATACGGTCGTTGTCAACATAAAACGTACGAACAATTGCTCTTTCCGGGTATTTTGGGCAGAAATATGCACGTTTGTGATGCCGTAGAACCTGTTAAATAAGTGGGCAGGCCGGGCGCACCGTTTTCTCCGCTCTCTAGCGCTCCGAAAAGGTCCTTCCGGCCTGCATTCTATTAATGGATTAATTCGCAGGCAATACGCATCGGACTCGCGGAAAGGCCTAAGGATGGCCGGGCCACGAAGCAGCCAAGGACGCCGAGTATGAGGCTCCAGATGTGGGGGCGCTCAAGCCGGGAGGAACGGAGGCGTACCTGGTGGTACGTCGAAGTGAGGCACGGCGAAGGCAACGCCGCAGATGGACCTCAGACTTGGCGTCCGCTAGTGCTTGAACAGGCGCTGGCCTGTAAACACCATCGTCACGTTCGATTCGTTACATGCCTCGATCACTTCAAAGTCCCTCTCGGAACCGCCCGGCTGTATCACACCGGTTGCGCCTTCCTTGATTGCCGCATCGACTCCGTCCCTGAATGGGAAGAAACCGTCGGAGACCACGATGGATCCCAGGAGACCCCCCTTCTGGCTCTTCGTGTATTCCTCTATCTCCTTCAGGTCCTCCAGCTTCCTCGTGCCTTGCTCAGCCTCCAGCTTGAAGATCGCGTAAGGCACTCCGAATTTCTTGAAGACCTGACCGTCCATGAACTTCGTGTACGCCTTGAACGTTGCGATCTCGACAACGCCGACCCGGTCCTGCTCGCCCGTGCCGATGGCAACGGTGGCTTCGTTCTTCACGAACAGAGCAGAGTTAGAACTGACTCCGGACTCGATATACCAGCCAAAGAGCATATCGGCGAGTTCCTTCTCGCTGGGCGCCCTTTTGATCTTGTACTCTTGACCTTTGTAGGTCGTTTGAGCCAGTTTCAAATCTTCCCCGCCCTTGATCTTGGCGGGCTGCGATTCCTGGATGATGAGACCGCCGTCCATGAGTGACTTGAAGTCGATGATCCTTTTCGTCTTATAGGCCTGCAGTCGTTCGATCTCCTTGATCTGCAGGATCCTCAAATTCTTCCACTTCTTCAAAATGTCAAGGGCTGCCCCCTCATAATCGGGCGCGCAAACCACTTCGAAGTAGAAGGGTGCCATTGCTTTGGCCGTCTCGGCGTCCAGCGTCTTTGAGAAGACCACGGCACCACCAAAGGCAGCGATCCGGTCACACCAGAAGGCTTTGTCGAAAGCCTCTGCCGACGAAGAGCCATACGCCGCGCCGCACGGGTTGTTGTGCTTCATGATGGAGCACGCAGGTTTTTTATCCAGGAACCGGATGATGTTGAGGGCATTGTCTACATCGGTGAGGTTTATTTTTCCCGGATGTTTTCCCACCTGCAGCTGGTCTTTCTCCGTGAGCTTGCTCACGAGCCCGTTGTCAAAGTCAAAGAAACGGACATCTCCCAGTGTGATGTTGCCGCGGACCAGCTCGTAAAGGGCTGCAGGCTGGTCAGGGTTTTCACCATAGCGGATACCCCGCTCAACGTCCGCTTTCTCGTCCGCATCATAGATGCTCCAGACCCTCTTTCGGTACTCCAGTACCTGCCCGCCCATATCGATCTTGATAGTATCGGGAAACTTGTCCTTTACAACTTTTTTGTACATGTCTTTGATCTGTGCCATGTAATCTCCTCCGGGGGCGGCGGCGTCTAACGCGCATCTGTGTCGTTCCGTTTCGCCCTGCGGGACTCCGACGTACAATAAGTACGCCTACGTTCCTCGGGCTCACGCGCCTAACATCTGCATCGTTATACTTGCCGCTCAGTTTGTGAATGGTCGAGAGTAAAAACTCGTCGACGTTGTTTTCTCACAGCATCTCATCTGTCCTATCCCAATGAACTACTCCGCCGCAAGCAGCGGGGTATTCTGCGTCATACCGGACTTGATCCGGCATCCAGTCCGGTGTCTGGATGTCCCGCTTCCGCGGGATTACTGCCCGCTTCGCTCCACCGGCGTCCGCCGGAATGACGGCACACGTTAAATTTCTTTCTTCTCTTAACCTCAACCTTTACCTTCTTTTGTTCTTACCTGTTCTACTTGAGCGCAGCTCGCATCGCTTCTACCATCGACCCGATGTCGAGTTTTTCAGCTTGCAGAAGCTCTTCCGTATCGCCTGATTTTCCGTAATCCTTCACGCCAAAGCTCTCCACCTTCCCTTGATAACCGTGTCGCAAGAGGTAGTATCCGATCGGCGGCATGATGCCCGTCGCAGGATTATGGTCCTCATACGTGAAAATAGCTTTCAGCCCGAGAAGCCCCGCCATCGCCTTCTCATCCACCTCGGTCACGCAGACCATATTGACTACCTTGAGCGATACGCCGTCTTTCAGGAGCCGCTCACGGATAGAAAGGGCGCGGCTCAACATACCACCGTACGTGATGATCGCGGCATCCGTACCCTCCCTCACGACATCCATGCTTCCATACGAGAATCTGTACCCGTTGGCGAAGAAGGGCATCCCCTTCTCGTCCAGTATCACAGGCCATTTGGAGCGGCCAGTGCCGATAAGAAAGTTGCCGTTCGTGGCGGCGACGTACCTGGTGACCCGATCCACCTGGTTTGTATCCGCCGGGACTATGGTCTTAAAGTGGTAAAGATTACGCGTCAGACCGATATAGTCGATGCATTGGTGGGTCTTGCCATCCTGCCCTACATCGAGCCCCACGTGTGTCGCTACGACCTTAAGATTCGTCTTATTGATATCGTTCAGTCTGTGTTGGTTATACGTCTCATCGAGGGCAAAAACGCCGAAGTCGGCGAAGAACGTCACAATTCCCGCAACGGAAAGGGCCCCGGCAATCGTCGCCGCATTGTGCTCCTGTACGCCGCACTGAAAAAACTGGTCCGGCGAGCATTTGCAAAAGTCGGAAGTTTTGACGGAGCTTGCAAGGTCGCAGTCAAAGGCACTGATCAGCCGTCCTTCCGGGATGTTCTTATCAGCGAGGTCCTTGAGCGCCTTACCGAAAGCAGACCGGTTGTCGAGCCCATCAGCATCTGAGTACGTGAAGGGAGTGCCGGTAACCAGGCTGCTCACACTCTCTGCCTCGCTTTTCACCGGCTGCCAATGCCAGGTACCCTTACGTTGTTCTCTATACCGCTGCAGATCATCCTCTATTCCGAGCACTGCAAGGGCCTGAGGATACTCTTTTTCATTCAACGGGCTGCCATGGTAACCCGCCTTGCCTTCCATAAACGGCACGCCCTTTCCGATGACGGTGTGGGCAAGGATGCAGGTCGGGTTTTCACTCTGACGGACCCTGCGCAGGGCGGCGTATATCTCAGCCACATTGTGACCATCGACCTCAACCACGTCCCAGCCGTCGGCGAGGTAGTTCTGGACTATGTTCACGGGCATCACATCATCCACGCATCCGCTTATCTGAATGCGGTTATAATCGATGAGAACGGTGATGTTGCCAAGACAGTACTTCTTCGCGAACCTTCTTGCTTCTGAGACTTGCCCCTTTGCCTGTTCTCCATCACTCATCAAAACATAGACATGGCCATGCTCCTTGCGGAGTTTCGCGGCAAGGGCGAAGCCGCAGCCCGCGGACAGGCCCTGGCCCAGGTTCCCCGTCGACCAGTCGATGAAGGGTATTCCCCTCACCACGTGCCCTTCGAACGGGCTACCTGCTTTTCGGAAAAACGCGATCACTTCGTCGACCGGTAGATGGCCGAGCCTCGCCAGAGCAGCGTAAACTCCGGGAGACGTATGGCCATGGCTGACAACGATCCGGTCTCTCGTCGCACCGCCCAGGTTTGCTTGTGAGAAAACAACCAGGTACATATCAAGAGACGACATTGAGCCGCCTGGATGACCCGATCCGGCCAATCGCGTCATCTTGATGATATCCCCTTTAGCCAATCGTCCCGCTTCTTTGAGGCGCGACACCTCCTCGCTAGTCAACGCTTCTTGCTCAAACGCCATAGCATCCTCCGTATGCTTTTAGGGTCATGGGTCATGGGGCAAGGGTCATGGAAAGCACCCGACCTTTGACTCTAGATCCCTGATTATCCTCATTACAATTAATCCGATTTCTCTGTAAAACCGAACTTCACATGCACTTGAGGTCAGTCTCTCGCTTTCGGTCCACCCATGACCCGTGACCCATGCCCCGTGACCCGATCTACTATGACCCGTGACCCGCTTTAAAAAAATCGCACTCCTTCTGCAGAAGACACCGCGGACAATCCGGTTTGCGAGCGATACAAATATACCTTCCATGCAGGGTAATAAGCAAAGAAAAATCGGTCCATGAGTCTTGGGGCACGAGTTTTTTCAGGTCTGCTTCGATCTTGTCCGGTTCATCCTGCTTGGTGAGTCCTATCCTCTGCGACACGCGTATCACGTGTGTGTCCACGATGATCGCCGGCTTGCCGAAGGCGAGGCCCACGACCATATTCGCCGTCTTTCTGCCTACGCCCTTGATGGTGATGAGGGCCTCAACGTCTTCAGGTATCCGTCCTCCAAACCTTTTCTCTATATCAGCAGCGAAGTTCTTGAGACTACGCGCTTTGTTTCGATAGAAGCCCGTCGGCCGCACGTCCTCCTCAAGCTCTGTGTCCGCAACCTTCATATAGTCCTTTGTCGTCCTGTACTTTTTGAAGAGAGACTCGGTGACTTTATTGACCCTTTCATCCGTGCACTGAGCTGCCAGAATAGCAGCAACCATCAGCTCCAGCGGGCTCGAATACTTGAGCTCCACCCTGGGCTTCCCATGCATTTTTTTTAGTTTCTCGAAGATACCCTTAACCTCTTTTTTCATTGCGCATCCTCTCAAAAATCTTCGTTACTTCTTTAGCTGTCCGCGTGTTGAGTATATCTCCCCTCTCCTGCCAGCCCTTGCGGGCCGTGCCGATGCCGTAGAACAGATCGGACAACCCGGCCGTAGAGTGCGCATCAGGGTTGATGGCTATCATGACGCCCTGCTGTTTGGCCATTTTGAGGTATCTCCAATCGATGTCAAGACGATAAGGACTGGCGTTCAGTTCGAGAAGCACGTGATGTCCGGCTGCCATCTCAATAATGTTTTTCATATCTACGTCATACCCGTCACGTCCCAGGAGAAGCCTGCCTGTCGGATGGCCAAGTATGGTCATGAACGGGTTCTTCATTGCCTTCAGAATTCTCTTTTCCATATCAGCCCGCTTCATCGTGAAGCTCGAATGGATCGAGCCCACCACAAAGTCGAACCCTTCAAGTATCTTCTCATCATAGTCGAGACTGCCGTCAGGCAATATGTCACTCTCTATGCCTTTGAACAGATGAAAGTCACGGCTTTTTTCGTTGAGGCTATCTATCTCATCCCATTGTTTGCGCAGCGTGTCAGGTTTGAGGCCGCCCGCGTACGCGGCGGTCTTGCTGTGATCTGAAATGCCCACATAGGAGAGCCCCATCTTCTTCGCCGCTTCGACGATCTTCTCCAGTGTATCAACCCCGTCGCTCAGGTGCGTATGCACGTGAAAGGTACCTTTCAGATCCTCGAACCTTACCAGGTCAGGCAGCTTTCCTGATTGAGCCGCCTCAATCTCCCCTATGTCCTCCCTGAGTTCAGGAGGAATGTAGGCAAGGCCGAGATGCTTGTAAACCTCTGCCTCGGTGCGAAGAACAACGGAATCGCCGTTGGTGAATAGCCCGTACTCATTCAGCTTGAGATCCTTCTTCTTGGCAATGCCCCGGAGCTTTACGTTATGCTCCTTGCTGCCCGTGAAATACATCAGGGCGTACGGGTAGGCTTCTTTGCTCACCACCCTCAGATCAGCCTCGATGCCAAGGTTCAGACGGACTGATGTCTTTGTATCCCCCTCCGCAATAACATCTTCCACCTCAGGCAGCGAGCGGAAATGCTTGGAGAGCTTCTTCGAGTCAGCCCCCGCCACGAGAATATCGATGTCTCTGACGATCTCCTTCCGCCTCCGGATGCTGCCGCACACATCCACCAGCTCGGGGTTTGTAATCTTATCGAATCCTTCTTTTATCTTCATTGCCAGAGGGTAGATGTCACCCAACAGGAACTCGCCCTTATGTTTCTTAATGAATTCGATGCCCTCAAGGATCTTCTCCTGAGTCCTGGCGCCGAACCCGAAGAGAGACGCAAGCCGGTTTTCCCTGGCCGCGTACTCCAGCTCTCCGACGTTGGTGATGCCGAGGGTATCATAGAGAACCTTGATCTTGCGTGGGCCTAGATTGGGGATCTGCAACAATTCAAGCAGGCTCAACGGGATCTCTTTGGTTAATTCCTCATAGTAGGTCATTTTGCCCGTTTTTATGTATTCTTCCAGCTTCGTCGCTATCGCATCCCCGATGCCCTGTATCTCCCTCAAACGTCCTGTTCTTATTACCTCGTCCAAGTCGTCAACCTCCGACAGGGCCCTTGCGGCGTTATGATAAGCCCTTACTTTGAAGGGGTTCTCCCCCTTCATGTCGAGTAAGTCACCGATCTGATCGAGGAATGCGGGAAGAGATTTTGGAGGCATGACCTATTATCTAATACTGGTGAAAACGATGTCAACGTAAACGAGTCATTAGTGCTTGGTGTTTAGCGTTTAGGACCGAAAAAAAGCGATAACTGAAGAGTTGCTGGTTGCGGCAACTACGGTCGTCTGACTTAGCAGGCTTACAATGACCAAAGGTAGCGGTAAAACCTGTGCGACCTCCGTCATCTTATCCTTGCCGTGTCCCTACCCTGTTATACCAATTTGCATTCAAGATGGACGACCCAGCCTTCGACCGGGTACCCCGGGCGGCAGCGAGGAGCCGATAGCGAAGCATCCTGCAAGGACGCAGCGACAACGAAGGTATACGCTTGAATGCAAATTGGTATTAGAGAGATTGTAACAGACTGGCCAGCCCTGCTCTATGCTTGACACCGGTCTTATCGAAGATATTTTTTAGATGAGTCTCCACGGTAAATCGGCTGATGTATAACCTCTCACCGATTTCATCATTCGTCATGCCCTGGCAGACACACCGAACAATATCGACCTCCCTTTTGGTCAGCTGATATTCCTTGGTTACAAGGACTCCCGACGCGAGCCTCTGTAATTGAATTACATGCTCCAGGGCCGTGGTCAGGTGGGGCACCAGAATACGCGCTTTCGCGACATCTCTGACGGAAAAGTCCTGGTGCTCTCTGGGCCGGAAGATGCCTATCAACCCCAGAATCCTGTCGTTGTGGCGAAGGGAAATGGAGAGTTTGTAGTGAATGTTCTGCGGTCGATAAAATTCATTATAGATTTTGAGGTTTACCCAGCGCTTGTACGGGAGAATATCATCAACCTTGCAGACCGTGCTCGTCGGGGATCTCTCCTGCTGAAAAGGGTCATGGCGGTTGTAATACCGGACCCATCGATCGAGGTAACGGAGGTCCATGCCGATACCTACAATACTGGCATTGTCGATCGCTCCGAACTCCCTATCACCGAGGAAGAACGCGACGCCTTCCGCCTGGAAGGCTCCCTGCAACGCCTTGACGATCTCCATCCGCATCTCAGAAAGGCTCAAATAACGGTTGGCTGTGTGGATAATGCCGAAGATATCCTGCAAATCCTGATTTGTGAGGGCGCCCAGATCTTCGTTTGCCGGGGAATACATTTTTCCACACTCAGTATATCTGCCAGTGGCTTCCTTGTCAACCGATGAAAATCCGATAAAAATCACTGCTTTCAGGTATAGAAGCTGACATTAACATCTGCTAAAGTTTGATGAGGTTCCACGCAACAAACAGGAGACGACAACGAGATGAGATACGCCGGTTAAACGAAACAGACCAGATAGACTAAATGGAAGGGGTAACACTCATGGCCAACGAAAAAAGTAAGTGGTTGACGGATAAATACTGGGTGACGGAGTTCAATTTCCTGCCTGAGATACGGGCGGAACTTACATTGCCCGAAAAGGTTCGAATCCACGACGTAACCCTCAGAGAAGCGGAACAGGCGCCCCATGTGGTCCTCAAGGCTGACGAGAAGCTCAGGATCTACGAGGCGCTCGATGATATGGGTATTTACAGCGTTGAACTCTTACCCATCATTTCCGCGGATGACAGGGAAGTGGCCAGGGAACTGGTGAAGATGCGGCGTGGCGGGCGTAAGGCTAAAATCGTTTTTCTTAGCAGGTGGGATGAAAAGGAGGTCGATTTCGCATTGGAGAACGGCGCCGACGGCATTGTTGTTGAGTGCCCGGGATCGCCATGGTTCGGACAGGTCGTATGGGGACTCGATGAAAATCAGATGATAGAGAAGCTGGTGAAAGCAGCCGCCCATGCCAAGAAGAACGGGCTTTACACCTCGGTTATGCCCTGGGAGGCGACTAAGGCGCCGCTTCAATTTCTGGAGAGAATGTATAAGAGCGTCGTCAACGAGGCCGGCGTTGACGAGGTGACGTACACGGACACTATGGGCATGGGCCTTCCCTTGACAACAAGTCATATGGTCAAAAAAATCAGAGAATGGATACCCGGCGTGACCATAGCGCTGCACGCCCATAACGACTTCGGCCTGGCAACCGCATACATGCTTTCGGGAGTGGCAGCCGGCGCCTCTACTGTCCACACTTCGATGAATGCTCTTGGCGAGAGGGCAGGCAACGCGGCGACGGAAGAGGTTGTCGTTGGTTTGGAACTGCTTCTCGGTGTTGATACGGGGGTGAAACTCGACCGCTTGTATGCGGTAACCCGCCTGATATCTGAAATAGCAAAAATACCAATCCCCATGAACAAACCCGTCACCGGAGACAATGAGTTTACGTACGAGTCGGGGATGGTTGTTGATATGGCCCTGCGCATGAGTAAATCGGAGAGACCTTATTCGACGATGCCGTTTTCACCGCAACTGATCGGGCGCAAAGGCTTCGATATTATCCTCGGAAAGATGAGCGGCGGAACCAGCATCAAGAAAAAACTCGAGAATCACGGTCTCACTGCCACTAAGGAGCAAGTGTCGGAAATTGTAGAGCGGGTCAAGCGTGAAGCGATTGTGCGTAAATGGTCCATCCCCGACGGCGTGTTCGAGGCAATTGCTAAAGCGGTTCTTGAAGGCAAGTAATCTTGCGGTCAGGGGATCGGTCGGGACTCACTACGCTGTGTCATTTTGGCAGCATGTCTGGTATGATGGTTGAGTCTCTGCATCCGACTCACCAACCACACTCGACTCAATGAGCGGGGAGGTCATTTGGAAAAGCTCATCATTACCGCCGCCGTGACAGGCGCTCTGACGACGAGGCAACACAACCCTCACTTACCCCATACACCCGAAGAGATCGCCCGGGCAGCCGTCGATAGCTGGAAGGCAGGGGCTGCTGTAGTTCATCTGCATGCCAGAGATCCTTTGAGCGGTCAGCCGCTGCAAAAGGCCGATCTATTCGCAAAGATCATCCGGATCATCAGGAGTGAGTGCGACATCATAATCAACACCAGCACCGGAGGAGGACCAGGGATACCGCTCGCGGACAGAATTGGTATCATCCCCGAGCTATCGGCCGACCCGGAAGTAAGACCCGAAATGGCTTCACTCAACTGCGGTTCCCTCAACGTCGGTATGCTCAACAGAAAGAAACGGGAATTCATTCTGAATGACGTTCAGATGAATCCCTGGGCCAGCATGCTTCATTTCGCCGATACCCTCAAACAGCATGGTGTAACACCGGAGCTTGAGATCTATGATACGGCGATGATCAATAACGCGCTGGTGCTCCAGTCGCTCGATGCACTCAGCGAACCCCTCCATTTTCAGTTCGTGCTGGGCGTGTTGGGTGGGTTGCAGGCAACCGTTGAAAATCTCGTTTTCCTGAAGAATTCTATTCCCGGGGGCGCCACATGGTCTCTCATAGCCGCAGGCCTGAATATCTATATGTTGGGACCCTCGGCAATAGCGTTGGGCGGCCACGTAAGGACGGGGCTTGAGGATGGTGTGCACATTGAAAAAGGGGTGCTCGCACAAAGTAGTGCGCAGATGGTGGCGAAAATCGCGCGCATCTCCGGAGAGATGGGACGAGAAGTAGCAACGCCGCAGGAGGCAAGAGAAATACTGAGCCTGTAAAATTATTATGTCTCTAAATTAATGCCGGGTGCAAAGGAGGGCAAACGATGAACAAGGATAATGGCTCGAAAAAGGAGAAAGGATCAATCAGTCGACGGGATTTCATAAAGACCGTTGGAATAGGCGGTGGAGCCTTGGCCACGGGCGTCTCGGGACCATTTTTTCATGCCCGCGCTGCGCAATCGGAGATTCGCATCGGACACGCTACCAATTTGTCAGGAGTTTTTGCGGTTGGTGGGGATTTGCTCGACAAGGGACTTCGACTGGCCTTTTCAATGAGCAGTTACAAGGGCCGGGTGAAGTTCTTCCTGGAGGATTCCCAGACGAAGGCGGACGTGGCAGTACAAAAGGCGCTCAAACTTTATGAAAAGGACCAGGTCCATATTCTGATGGGTCCAATCGGAGGCCATGAATCGGCAGCAATAAGCGCAGTCCTCACGCCTAAGAAAAAACTGCTGGTGGAGGCCTTCGGGTCGAACGCGAACCTCGTGGGGAAAGACTGCAGTCCTTATACGTTCTTGCTCGGGCACTCGACGTATAACGTAACCGTGCCTCTGGCCCCCTGGTTCTTCAAGAACCTGGGAGATAAAGTATTTCTGGTCGGAGCTGATTACACCACCGGCCGCGACGCGGCACTCTTTTTCAAGGAGGCTTTTGTGAAGCTCGGCGGTAAGGTGGTTGGAGAGCTATACTCTCCCCTGGGAACTTCAGAGTATGCTCCCTACCTCGCCCAGATCCGTAACGCAAAGGAGAAGCCAAGTGGGATTTTTGGGTTTTACGCCGGATCGGATTTAATAAGCTTTGTGCGCCAGTTCGACGAATTCGGGCTGAAGAAGGACGGCTATGTATATGTCGATACGGTCGGTGCATTTTCAATGACCGTGCTGCCTGCAATGGGAGATGCTATTGTGGGATTTTATGATTGCTTCCATACCGTTCCCTACATAGACAATCCGCAGAACAAGATTTTCATGGCCTCCTGGCAGAAGGCGTATCCGAATGACATGATCGATGAATTCGGGATGATGGGGTTCGACACCGGGACCTGTCTCATCAAAGCCCTGGATGCGGTTAAGGGCGATGCTTCAAACACCGAGGGACTCGCTGCCGCCTTGCATAAGATAGAGTATGAATCGCCCAGAGGAAAAATTAAGATGGGGGTCAACAATGGTACGATCGTCCCCATCTATGTCCGCAGGGTGGTGAGGAAAGACGGGAAATTCCGGCATGAAGCCACATTCCTGGGAAATTACGGTACCCCTTGCGGTCCGCAGTATGAGTGGGGTGCTTGCAAGCTGGGGTGCCCTTCGACATAAGCACCTTCGGGCATGGACGGATAGGAGGCCTGTTATCTGACCGTGGAGAGGCCTTTCAAGCTGAACTGAGAGATTTAGTACGGTCTGATGCAGGCGCGACCCTTGGAAGAAGGGAATAGTTCTGAATTGGCTTGACACATCAGTTTTTTCTTCTTGACTTTAGGTTCACGCTTTTATATGTTCGACATACACTTACGTAAGTTCTTATAGCGCCGATCGGGTTCGACCTGTAGCAATCATCAACGAGCACCAGCCCCGTCGTCGCGTCCAGAATAGACGGCTTGATCGGTGTTGGCTGACGAATAAAAATCTGCAAAGGGAGATGCTTGAAAAAAACCATCATGAGGGTGGTTGTCACAAATGCTGCCGTAAGGGAGGTCCGCTATGAAGCTGGTCACTTTTGAGGTAAAGACGTCGGTAGGTCCTGTGTACCGTATAGGGGCCCTAAAAGGGCAAAACATAGTCGATCTGCAGGCGGTCTATGCTTCGTATCTTAGAGAGGTGCGGGGCGTATGGCGCTGGCGGGAATTGGCACAGGCGATGATGCCTGACATGATTAAGTTCATTGAGGGTGGCGCCGTGGCTAAAGAGGCGGCCCAACTCGCACTGGACTATTTGGAAAGCGCAGCCGGTCAAGTGAATCAGGACGGAGAAAGGCTCCTCTATCAGGCGGGCGAGGTGAGGCTTATGGCGCCGGTCCTGCGTCCGGTTTCCATAAGGGACTGCTCCACATTCCTGCGGCATAACAAGAATATGAGTGGGAAGGAGGAGCTACCCCAACCGTTCTATGAAACCCCTGTTCACTACCGCGGCAGTTCTACGGACGTAGTCGGACCCGATGCGCCGATCCTTTGGCCGAGCTATACCGAGAAGCTTGACTACGAGCTTGAGTTTGCCATCTGCATCGGCAAGTATGGTGTAAACATACCTCCGGAAAAGGCTGGGGAGTACATTTTCGGTTATACCCTTTTCAATGACATAAGTGCACGCGATATTCTTCGCAGAGAAATGGGCGTTTTTGGTCCTGCAAAGGGGAAAGGCTTTCAAAATTCAAACATCATGGGACCTTGCCTGGCCACGCCCGACGAGATAGATCCCAAGAACCTCAAGATGACAGCAAGAATTAACGGTGAGGTCTGGTCAGAGGGCAACAGCCGGGATATGCATTTCATATTTCCGCAGTTGATAGCGTATCTGTCGAAGGATGATCCTCTGTATCCGGGGGAGTTCATCGGCTCCGGAACTGTGGGCTTCGGCTGTGGTCAAGAGCTGAATAAGTGGCTCAAGCCGGGAGACGTGGTCGAACTGGAAGCGGAGGGCATCGGTATCCTGAGAAACAAGGTGGAACAGAGACCCGACAAGCTCTGTAACTTAGCCGACGTCGCAAAGCTTTCTCTATGATTCCTTCGTGTCGTTGCAGAGTCATTCGGGAAAAGAAGCGGAGGGAAGTAATTGCGTTGCGAACCATCTCGTTTACAACCCACAGTACTGAAGTGAACGAAGTCGAGAAAAAGGAGAGTTGAGATGGCAAAGGACAAAGGGGAGAGGGCACTCAAGAAAGATCTGATGAGCCGGCGGGACTTTATGAAAACGATCGGCGTAGCCGGAGGGGCAGCCTTGATGACGGGCCTTCCGGGACCACTCTATTCAGCGCAGGCGGCGGGACCGGAGATTCGAATCGGGCACGTTACCGCATTGTCAGGGGTGAGCTCCGATATGGGCCCCCTGCTTGACAAAGGGCTTCGATTGGCCTTCTCGCTGAGCAAATACAAAGACCGGGCGAAATTCTTTCTGGAGGACAGCCAGTCAAAACCTGATGTGGCCGCGCAAAAAGCACTCAAGCTTTACGAAAAAGATAATGTCCACCTGCTCTTAGGTCCCATTCTAGGTAATGAATCTCCCGCAGTAGCCGCGGTCCTCAAGCCCAAGAAAAAAATTCTCCTTGAGGCATATGGAGCGAACGCATACCTCGTGGGGAAAGACTGCAGCCCTTATACCTTTATGCTGGGACACACGTCTTATAACATGAGTGTTCCTCTGGCCCCCTGGTTCTTGAAAACGCTCGGAAAAAAAGTCTTCCTCGTCGGAGCCGATTACAGAACCGGCCGGGACGTTGCTCTCTATTTCAGGGAGGCATTCGAGAAGATCGGTGGTAAGGTTGTAGGGGAATTCTATTCCCCCTTGGGCTCATCAGAGTATGCTCCGTACCTCCCTCAAATTCGAAATGCCAAAGAAAAGCCGGATGGCGTATTTGGCTTTTACATTGCGCAAGATTGCATTAATTTCGTGCGCCAGTTCGAGGAATTCGGACTCAAGAAAGATGGTTATGTATATGTCAATGCGATCGGTGGCCTTGGAATTCAATATCTGGATGCTATGGGAGAAGCTGCCGTGGGATTTTACGACAGCTTTCACACCGTTCCCTATGCGGATACTCCACAGAACCGGATCTTCATGGCCGCCTGGCAAAAGGCATATCCGGGCCAGATTATTGACGAGGCTTGCATGGGGGGATTCGATGCCGGGACATGCATCATTAAGGCCCTCGATGCGGTACAGGGTGATTCTACGAATACCGAGGGATTGGTTTCCGTCCTGCACAAGATAGAATATGAATCGCCAAGGGGCAAAGTCCGCATGGGACCAAACAACGGGACTATCGTTCCTGTCTATGCCCGAAAAGTAGTGAAGAAAGATGGAAAGTACCGGCACGAGGGCACCTTCCTGGGCTATTACGGCACTCCGTGCGGGCCGCAGTACGAGTGGGGTGCCTGCAGTTTAGGTTGCCCGTCGTCTTAGGGCCTCGCAATAGGTGAGAAGGGGATGACTTTTTCAACATTGATGACCGTCCTTTTGTATGGCGTCACGATTGGGGCGACCTATACGTTGATCGCCTCCGGTCTTTCCATTGTTTTCGGGGTGATGGGAGTATTAAATTTCGCCCATGGAAGCTTCGTGATGCTCGGCGCCTACACAGGTTTTACGATTGTAAGGTTGACCGGAAACTTCTGGCTTGCTTTCGCAATAGCACCGCTTATAATAGCCCTGCTCGGCGGGATCGTCGAAAAATTGATGGTGAGCCGTCTTTACGGGAAGGATATCCCCTCAACCCTTTTCCTCACATTCGGGTTAAGCATGGTTTTTTCCAATGCCGTATTGCTGCTATGGGGAGGATCATCATACTCGATTCAATTACCCTCTTACTTCCGGGGCTTCATAAATCTGTTTGGCATCTACTACCCGAAATTCCGACTCTTCGTGCTCATATTCAGTTGCGTGCTCGTCGGGGTTATGTGGCTCTTCCTGAGCCGCAGCCGTTGGGGATTGCCGATCCGCGCCGGCCTGTTTGACCTGGAGACGGTTGAAGCTTTCGGCATCAACATCTATAGGGTGTTCAGCATTCTTTTCATCGTCTGCTCGGCGATAGCCGCCGTAGCAGGGGTGATCATAGGCGCCATGCGCAGTATCAATCCGATGATGGACCTGGACCTGATCAACGTCGCTTTGATCGTAATCGTTATCGGCGGGCTCGGCAGTTTTAAAGGCGCCTTAATCGGATCCCTGATCCTGGGCCTGGCGGAAGCCTTCGGCGCGCAGGCGGCGCCCGGGTTCGCCAAGTTCACCACGTGGCTCATCATGGCAGGAGTCCTCCTCCTTCGTCCAAAAGGTCTCTTTTCGGAGCACTAAGTGGCTGATTCAGACGTGGGCGGCAGGACCGTCTCGAATAGAAGATTGATTGAAGCAGCAATCCTGCTCGTTCTGGTGCTCTTGCCCCTGGGTTCAGGCAGGCTCTTCTCCGATTTCTACATCGCTTTGACGTTGCGCATCCTGATTTTTGGTATCCTCATGCTGGGCTTCGATTTGCTCGCCGGCTATTGCGGGCTCGTCTCCTTCGGTCACGCCATGTTCTTCGGAACAGGCGCCTACGTGGCCGCCCTCTCCTGGAGGTATCTGAGCGATTCGGTCTGGGTCGGAATGCTCCTCGGCCTTGGCCTCAACGCCGTGATCGGGTACGTGCTCGGCTTGCTGGTCGTACGGACGAGGACGGTCTATTTCATTTTCCTTACTTTTGCCTTCTCGCAGTTTTTTTTCGTAACCGCAAACAGCTGGCGTCTTATCGGTGGAACAGACGGACTCACCGGCATTCCGGCTCCAACCCTCGTTCCCGGCATATCCCTGGGCGATCGCATACCCTTTTACTATTTCTCGCTTGGCATGCTGACTATTGCCTACTGGGTCGCACGCCGCATCGTGAATTCGCATTTCGGACGCGTGCTCAGGGGAATCCACCAGAATGAAGAGCGCGTAAAATTCCTCGGCTACAACTCCCCTCTTTTGATCCGGAGGGTGTTCCTGATTTCGGGCCTGTTCGGGTCGGTGTCAGGCACGCTTATGGCCTGTTTTCAGCCGTTCGTGCCACCCAGCTACTACCACTTAAGCCTGTCCGGTGAATTCGTCATGATGGGGCTCCTTGGCGGAATGGGCACACTGGTAGGCCCTCTGATGGGAACGGCGATCGTCATCTTCTTGGGCGATTTTCTGAGCACCTGGTTGAAAGAGGCCTGGATGCTCTGTCTTGGTGGGCTGTACGTCGTGTGCGTGCTGTTCTCACCGGAAGGACTTACTGAAATCATAAGCAAGTTGTCAGCCACGAGGCTGCTGTCAAAGCTGTTCGGGCGCGGGGACCGGCACACGTCCGGAAATTGAAGAAAAGATGCTGCTGCGAACGGAAAATATCAGTTTGAATATCGGCGGACTGCAGATACTACGGGATCTCAACCTGGAGATAGCGGAAGGGAAGATCACCTCAATTATCGGACCGAACGGCGCGGGCAAGACCACGCTTTTCAACGTGATAACCGGGCGCATGTCTCCCACGAGGGGACAAGTCTGGTTCAAAGACAAAAATATCGTAGGCCTCTCCCCGTTTCGGATCGCTCGGCTGGGGATTGCCCGATCCTTTCAGATTACGAATATCTTCGAGCGCATGAGCGTTTTTGAAAACGTCTGCATTGCGGCTCAAACAAATTTCCCTTACCGGAGCAGCATCTTTTCCCAGGTATCGAAAGATGTGGCAACGTCTCGTAAGGCAGAAGAGATCCTGGAACTGATCGGCCTCGAACAAATGAAGAACAGGCGCGCGCGCGAACTCTCCCACGGAGACCAGCGACGGTTGGAGATGGGCATGAGTCTGGCGATAGAGCCGGTTTTCCTGATGCTTGACGAGCCGACGAGCGGCATGTCACCGGCGGAGACCGCGGCAACGATAGATCTGATCAGGTCTGTTGGCGAAAAAGTCACTATCTGCCTTATTGAACACAAGATGAACCTGGTAATGACGGTATCTGATAAACTCATAGTCCTGAATCTGGGCGGAAAGATCACCGAGGGCAGTCCGGAAGAAGTGGCTTCAGATGAGAGGGTGCAAAAGATTTACCTGGGTACGGCATGAAGGCGCTTGAGGTCAGCAATATCGATACATACTACGGAACGAGCCATGTTTTGCATGGCCTTTCGCTTGAGGTTCCGGAACGCAACCTCGTTTGCCTGTTGGGCAGGAACGGAGCAGGCAAGACCACCGCTATTCGGTCGATCATGGGAATGACGCCCCCTGCAAGGGGTTCCATCAAGATTTTCGGTGAAGAAGTGGCAGGGTCCCGGTCAAACAATGTCTATGCGAAAGGTGCAAGGATCGTTCCCCAGGGAAGGCACATCTTCCCTATGCTCTCAGTGGAAGAAAACCTTCATCTGGCCCTCATAGGCCAGTCGTCTCCCGACGTCAAGGCAGAAACGCAAAAGGCCTATCAGATGTTCCCCATATTGGGTCAAAGAAAAAGACAGAAAGGAAAAACGCTCAGCGGCGGCGAGCTGCAGATGCTGGCCATTGCACGCGCTATCATGGGGCCGACGCGACTCCTCCTGATGGATGAGCCGAGCGAAGGGCTCGCACCCGTGGTGCTCACACAAATCGAGAAAACAGTGCAGGAACTGAAAGCACGAAACATAACGATCTTGCTCGCTGAACAGAACTTACAGTTTGCGCTTCAGGTTGGAGATTATTTCTACATCATAGATAACGGGGCCATTGTATTCTCCGGAGACAAGTCTTCCTTACAGGCGAACGAGGAGATAAAGCTCCGATACCTTGGAGTGGGGCTTTAAAAACAGGTAACTGCAAGAACGAAGGTAGAGGAATCTGCAAAAGAAGGTAGAGAGAAAAGTAATTGCGCTGTACCTCTACCTTTGTCTTAGTCCTTACCTCTACCTGTTCTATCTCTTTCCTGTCCTTGAGGAGGTGAAGTTGTGAGAATAATAGACCTGAGTGTTCCGATTGAAGAAGGGCCCAGCGAACCGATGCCCCCTAAGATTATTTACAAGAACCATGAGAACGGTGCGGAGTTCCTTTCCCAATTCTTCGGCGCTGATAAGAGTGACCTGCCCCAGGGAGGCGGTGCCGCGGAATTGGTCACTTTGGGCTCTCACTCCGGAACCCATATTGACGCCCCCTGGCATTACTCCGCCACATCTGAGCGTAAGAAGGCCCGCACCGTGGATGAGATGCCTCTGGAGTGGTTCTTTAGCGACGGTGTCGTTATCGATATGCGCCATAAGCCGAATGGATCAGGTGTGACAGTCGAGGATATCCGCGAGTGCCTGGAGAAGATGCGCTACACGATCAAGCCCTTTGACATCATTCTGCTCCAGACCGGCGCGGACAAATACTGGGGGACAAAGGAATATTTCGACATGGGATGCGGCCTGGTGAGGGAGTCCACTCTATGGCTCTTAGATCAGGGAGTAAAAGTCATAGGCACTGATGCCTGGGGCCTTGACCGCCCTTTCTGGGCAATACGAGATGAGTTTCAACGAACACATCGTAAGGAGATACTCTGGCAAGCGCATTTCGCCGGCATCGACAAGGAATACTGCCAGATCGAAAAGCTGGCCAACCTGGACGAGCTGCCTGCCCCCACTGGATTCAAAGTTGCATGCTTTCCCGTGAAGCTCAAGGCGGCAAGCGCGGGATGGTGTCGGGCGATCGCTGTCCTGCAATAAAGACAGACCGCTCCGCTAGGAAGACCGCTCATTTCATTCGCTAGGACGACCGTGACGCAAGCGTCACTAGGAAGACCGCACTTCGTGCTAGGAAGATGAAAGGAAAGAACATGGATTCGCAATCAGCCTCAGCAGAAGTTCGCAACTGCTTCCTAGCGTAGCGATCTTCCTAGCACGAAGTGCGGTCTTCCCTCTTCCATCTGTCTTAGCCCTCAAACCCCCTTCAATCCGTCGAGCACCGCCCTGATATTGATCGGGATCTCGTTGCACCGGACGCCGACCGCATTATAGATGGCGTTGGCGATGGCCGGTGCGGGAATACTGGCCGGAGGCTCACCGACCCCTTTCGCGCCAAACGGCCCGTAGGGGTCATCCGGTTCCACGATAATCGGCTCCATCGCGGGCACGTCGAGGATTGACGGAATCTTGAAATCGACCATGTTGGGGTTGACGCAGGTGCCTGTCTGGCCATCGATGTCTGTCTCTCCAGCACGCCGAAGCCGATCCCCATAATAGCTCCGCCCTGGATCTGGTTTTCGCAGCCAAGGCGATTGATCGCCCGTCCTACATCGTGGGCCGCAATCAGTCGCAGGATTTCAACCTTGCCCGTGCGCGTATCCACGTCCACTTCAGCGAAGTGGACGCCGAAGGTAAGCAAAGCCACATTTTGCGGTGGCTTGCCGGAACCACGGCCTATGATCGGGCTGGGAGCCTTTGAGAGTATCTCTTTGTATGGTATCGATCTGTTCTCTCCGTTGATATAGATCTGGCCGTCCCTGATTTCCAGATCTTCCTTCTTTTTCTTCAGGAGTTCCGCCGCAACCTCCAGCAGCTGGCTCTTGGCGTCCTTGGCAGCGGCGATCACCGCCAGGCCGGCGCTGGCAGTGCCGCGGCTTCCGCCAGGCGGTCCCGTGTCTGTCGTTGCATCGGTGTCTCCGGTCGTTACTTGTAC
>JADGQN010000230.1 GCA_017881765.1 Syntrophobacterales bacterium
TTTTTGCTTACGAGAGCAATGTAAGTAGTATCTTAGAGACTTCCTAGTAAGTTGTGCGTAAAAGAATCGGCCGAAGGCGTAAAAAAAACGTAAAGAATGCGGTTAATGCGGAAAGAGTGGATCAATTGCAGGCTGATTGGGGGTCTAGCAGGCGCACGCCTTATATTCGCGACTACGGCAGATCTTTCTCTATCAGTCGATATCCTACACCTGATTCGGTGACGATGTAACTGGGTTGTGATGGATCCGCCTCGATCTTACGCCGTAGCTGCCCGATATATATCCGCAAGTAATGCGTTTCTTCCTGGTAATTTGGTCCCCAGATCGCCCGAAGGAGTTGCTTATGAGTTACTACCCTGCCGGCTTGCAGGGCTAAATATTTCAAGATTTCATATTCTGTTGGCGTGAGCTTTACGTCATCCCCTTTGAGTATCACTCTGCGGTGCGCCAGATCAACCGTAAGCTCCCCGAAGGTAAGCACCGGCTCATCCTCTGTTTTGGCTGCATGGCGGAGGGCAACCCGGATGCGAGCAAGCAGCTCTCCCATAGCGAAGGGCTTAGTGATATAGTCGTCAGCGCCGGCATCGAGTGCTTTAATCTTATCGTTCTCCTGCTCTCTTACCGAAAGAACAATCGCTGGAACCTGGGTCCATTCACGAAGGCGCCTGACAACCTCGACGCCGTCGAGGTCAGGCAAGCCGAGGTCCAGGATGATTAAGTCGGGATGAAAGATTGACGTCTGATTCAGACCCTCTTGCCCCGAGGACGCTTCGGCAATATCATAGCCAAAACCTGTCAGGGCGGTCTTTAACATTCGACGAATCTGTTTTTCATCATCAATGACAAGTATACGTGCGCCCTCAGACACTATGTTCCCCTTTCTTATTCAACGTCTGATCCTTCCGGAGGTGGCTCGGATGCGGGTAGAGAAAAGGTGAATCGATTACCGTATTCAGGCGATGGGCCAACCCATATTTTACCGCCGTGCGCTTCAACGATCCCTTTACAGATAGAAAGCCCGAGTCCAATCCCGCTTACATCCTTAGCATAGTGCAACCGATAAAACTTGTTGAACACATTTTCTCGCTCTGCTGTGGGGATCGACGGGCTGAGATCGCTAATGCTAATCAGCATCGCTTCATTGGTGTAATGAGCCGAAATGGAGATTTCGCTGCCCGGAGGAGAATATTTCGCGGCATTTTCCAGCAAGTTAATCATAACGTGTTCTATAAGACCACAATCGGCTTTTACAAGGGGGGGGCTGGATGGCATAGTAACCCGCAACGGATGGCCTTGAAGAACATCTTTAATCTGCCTCAGGGCAACACCCACAATATCCTGGATATCACACCATTCTTTGTTCAGCTTCAGCACACCGCTTTCAAGCCGCACCATGTCAAGGAGATTTGCCACGAAGTGGTTCAAGCGTTGGGCCTCTTCCTTGATCGTCTGTAAAAGGATTTCTTTGGTTTCCCGGCTGTATACGCTTTCTTCGGAGAGAAGGCTTGTCACCGCCCCTGTAATTGAGGCAAGTGGCGTGCGCAGGTCATGGGAAATGGAATTGAGCAAGGCCGTATGTAGTTTCTCGGACTCTCTGAGCCATTGAGCCTGTTCAGCTTCTTCCGCCAGTTTAACGCGGATGATTGCAATCGCCGCCAAGTTGGCAAAGGCTTCAATAAGTTGGCGTTGCTCGGATGGAAGTTCGTCCGCGAGTTGCCCCAGAGCCATGACGGCCAGGGTCTCCTGGTCAGTTCTGATGGGTACAAAAAGATGCTCTGCACCACTGAGCGTGCCGGTCCCCTTTCCAGCCCACTTCCCGTCCTCTAATACCCAGCGAGCTATACCCTGCTCTTTATCATCAAGCTGGGCGCTGGATGAAGTGGTGTTGGCGATCTCAGTCAGTACGCCACCCACGGGATCGGGCACGAATATTACCGCTTCTCCGCCCACTGCCACAGCCACTGTCTTCACCATTGTCTGCAAGACCCGTTGCAGATCGGTCTCAGCAGCTATCTCACGGCTAAGTGCGTACAGAGCAGCTGTTCTTCGCTCGCTGTCTCGAGCACTTTCCACTTCATTCCGGAGTCTGGTACCCAACGTTCCGGTGACGAGGGCCACCAGCAGAAAAACCGCAAAAGTCAGGATGTAGCGCACGTCGCTTACCGCGAAACTGAGCACCGGGGGCACGAAGAAGAAATCGAAGGTCAGGACTCCCAACGACGATGCAAAGAAAGAAGGCCCAAGACCCCAGCGCACCGCACTGATCAGTACCGGCAATAAGTAAAGTACCAGAATATTTATGAGGTCGAAGGTGGGATACAGCATCTCACCGAGTGCGGTGATGGCTGCAACGGCCACGAGTGTCAAAGAATACTGCTTCAGAGAAGAATAACCTGCTGGGGACATGGCTTGACTCTTTGTCGCGGCCAACGGCTACCGCTGGGGATTGAAACGTTACTTCCTTTGGCCTTCTTCCTTTAGCCTTTGGTCTGCCTCATCCGATCCGTATCGTGATTTGGAACTTGACTCACATCTCCTCCGGTGTCCGCTCCTCAAGGGTATTCATCTTTAAGCCCGCATCGACTCCGGGAAGAGGCTGAACAGGCACGGTCAGCATGAATCGGCCGGCGAGTACCCAGTCCTTCAACGTCGTTGCGATCTCCAGCGCCTTCGAATAGCTTGATATGGGCGAGGCGGGAATCTCCTTACCATTGAGCGTCAGGCTTCCAGTCTTGAGCTGGGCGTAGCTGACCTCTCCAAGGCTTTTGGGTACACGGTTGGGATAGTCTTTCCCGTAATCGACTATCTGCGTCACCAGCTCTTCGTCCCTTCTCGAAGTAAAGTAGGCCATCTCTTCATCAAGCACGGGAATGGGAATGCCTATACCAACGAAGAGGGTGACGCCATAACCCATAAAACTCGCACCCTTGAGGAAGGAAGGGCTCATCTGCTTCGCGTCGCCCGTGACTGCAAGCGTGCCCGCCGGGGCCCTGACCATCCCTTCGGGGGTGCGCATCACGGCGGGGTTATGCTGGGTTCCATGTGATGAGACGTATCCTATGCCACCTGCCAAAAAAATCCGCGTGCCGATGCCGATTGTTCGATAGGCAGGATCCTTCAGAAGCGGAGAAAGCTGACCCGCGCTGCAGTAGTTGGCGTTGCCCAGGTTCGGCTTCAGGAGCCCCATGTAAGTATGGATTATCCTGTCGTTGCAGTTCACCGCAACATTATAGTTCTGGTAACAGTTGCGCGGATTGTAAAGGTAGGCTTCATTGACCGTTTCCTTGTTGATATACGTTTCTATCTTCCGTCTGGGATAGCAGTCAGTACCGTAACCGGTCGCAACAAGCCTTATGTTCTTTCCACCGACAAACTCTTCGATTACGTGAGCGCCGCCATATTTGAACCCGCCGGGATAGACCTGATTCCTCGGATCCTCTTCGGGCAGCGCGGTGGCGCCGAGATAGACATCCACCGCCGCAAGACCTGTATAGCAAGGCACGTCATTGAGATAGCAGACGCCCCCTCCGATCTTTATCCTCGGCTTTGAGTGGCCGAGGTTCAAGAACATACCGCTTGAACACATCGGGCCAAACGTTCCGGTCGTAACAACATCCACCTGCTCTGCCGCCGCCTTCGTGCCCTTCTCTCCGACTATATCGATCATCTCCTCGGCCGTCACGACGACCGCCTTGCCTTTCTTGATCTTTTCGTTTATCTCTTCTATTGTCTTCACCACATCCTCCTGCCTGTCACTTGATCTATTTCATGTATGGAGCAAAAAGCTCGGTGGAAAGGTAGCGATCACCCAAGTCCGGGATTATGACCACAATCAGTTTGCCCTCAAATTCAGCCTCGTGGCTAAGATGCAGCGCAGCCCACATTGCAGCACCTGAGGACATGCCGCAGAATATTCCTTCTTCCGTGGCCAGCCTGCGTGCCGTCTCAAAGGCCTTCTCGTTTGAGACCTTGACGATTCTATCAATGAGGTGCGTATCCAGTACGTCCGGTATAAAGCCCGCGCCGATGCCCTGGATTTTGTGAGGACCCGGAGGGCCTCCGGACAACACCGGCGAATTCTCCGGCTCCACGGCAACCGCTTTAAACGAGGGTTTCTTCTGTTTTATTACATCCGCAACACCCGTGATGGTCCCACCAGTTCCAACGCCGGCCACCAGCGCATCAACGCGGCCATCCGTATCGTTCCATATCTCCTCAGCCGTTGTCCTGCGATGAACCTCCGGGTTTGCCTGATTCTTGAATTGCTGCAGCATGAGGGCGTGCGGGTTCTCATGCAGAATCTCTTCAGCCTTTTCTATGGCTCCCCGCATGCCCTTATCGCCGGGCGTCAATACAAGCTCCGCACCCAATGCCCGCAGCAGCGCCCGCCGTTCCATGCTCATCGTGTCAGGCATGGTCAAGGTCAACTTATATCCGCGGGCAGCACAGACAAAGGCGAGGGCAATGCCCGTATTGCCGCTTGTCGGCTCAATGAGAACAGTATCCTTGGTCAAGGTGCCGGTCTTTTCAGCAGCCTCGATCATGCTCACGCCAATCCTGTCCTTCACGCTTCCGCATGGGTTAAAAAACTCCAGCTTGGCGACAATTTCCACATCCATTCCGCGAGCCAGCCTGTTGATCCTCACCAGCGGCGTGTGCCCGACCAGCTGGGTCATGTCCTGAGCAATCTTCATGACGTCGTACCTCCCGTCCTGTCAGTAAGAAGAATAGTATACAACAAATTGGAAATTCCGAGGAATGCAATCTGAAACGGGCAGTTATCTCACGCCCAGTCGCTCCGCTCCTTCGAGGCCGCAGAGGTCGCAGAGGAAAGACGTGAGGAGAGAAATACGGAGAGTATGCATGTGCTTGCTCTGAATTCTCGGAGAGAATTCTTCGCATCGCATCGCGCTTCGCGCGAAGTAGTCGTGGAAAGCCCGATATATGTTGTCTGCCGCTCCGCAGCAGACTGACCTTCACAGCCCGACTGGGAGCGTACCAATTATTACCGTGCCACGAAGTGGCTGACGGTTTTGATTTTCCGGCCTCTCACCGGAAAATCAAAAAAGAATTCGCCTCGGTCTCCTGTGCAATTGCTCCCTCTGTGATCTGTGAACTCCGTGTGAATAACTCTCCGGTCTTTCCTCTGCGGACTCTGCGGACTCTAGCGAATGAAATGAGCGGGCGTGAGATAGACTTCTTTTGCTGCTCTGCAGGCTATGATACTGTGACGTTGAACTTTATTTCGGCTTCCGACCTTCTGCCGTAAATGGGAACGGGCTCCGTGTGTGCGCCTTCCGCATGCGCTTCCAGGCCAAGCCGCAAGAGCGCCTCACCCCTTACCCTCTGAAAATCGTCTTTGATGAGCGTAACACCTTCAACGAGGGCGAGCTTTTCCTCGCAGAGCCTCAAGCCTGAGCCAAACGAGATACACGGCGTTTTCACTATGTCGGCAACCGCGGCCGGCCGGACCGATTGATACCCTGTACATCTAGCGAGCCTGCCTTCAGAGGCGCGGTAGAGCGCCAGAAACACCTCACCCTTTTTTGCATCGATGAGGGGGCAAACATAATCTCCTTCCAAATACCGGAATGGGTGAGCGAGAACATCCAGGGTGGGCACGCCAACCAGATCGATGCCGAGTCCGGAAGAGAGCCCCTTGGCAAAAGCAAGAGCCACCCTGATCCCCGTGAATGACCCTGGCCCCCGTGTGACCGCGATGAGACCCACGTCCTTGATCTCATAGCCGTGATCCGCAATGAGCTGCCTGACCCTCACCGACAGAAGCTCGGACGTTGGCTTCTCGAGGATGCCATGCCTCTCTTCGAGGAGTTTTTCGTCGATACCTAATGCGAGGTTCAAAAAGCCGAGCGAGTTATCGATTGCGAGGAGGACCTTACCCATCTGCCTTCGAACGTATACCTTCGTTGTCGCTCCGTCGCTCTCCTCGACGTACTCCACAGTACGCCTGCGTCGGCTCCTCACTGCCGCCTCGGTCTCCGCCCGAATGCAGAAGGGTATAAGTTAGCTTACCCGCCACCGAGAAGCCCCTTATAAAAGTTGCAGACGCTGTTGTTGGGGAACCATCGGCAAAGATCATTGGAAAAAGCGAGAGCCATGATCAGAATGAGAATGGTGATCCCGACCTTCTGCGAAATCTCTATGGTACGCTGCGATATCCTCCGGCGTGTCACCATTTCGATCAAGTAGAATAAAATATGACCCCCGTCGAGTATCGGGATTGGCAGCAGATTCACAACCGCGAGGTTGATGCTGATGATAGCGATGAAATAGGCAAAAGTTCTTTTTCCTTCTTTGGCTTGTTTCCCCGCCGCCTCAAGAATGAGAAGAGGGCCCCCGATATTTTTCGGAGAGATGCTTCCTTTAATAAGCTTGACAATGCCGACGACGGTCAGCTCAGAGAGCGTGTACGTCTGTACTACGGCCTTTGACGCGGCGCCGCCTAACGTCTCTTTTCTTTGAAGGAAATCGTTTGAGGCGACAATGCCGATAACTTTCCGCTTTATCTTCTCACTGAATATATTTGTTGTCTCCATCTCGCGCGGAGTTATCATGGTCTCGAAAGATTGCCCATCCCTTCTCACACCGAACTTCATGGGCTTCAGTTCGCTCTTGGCCATCATGTCCATCAGCTCCGCCCACTCTTCTATAGGCTTCCCGTTGATGCTCGTTACCACGTCTCCGGCCTTGATACCCGCCACGTCGGCAGGGAAGCCCTTCTCCACGCTGCCCACTTTGGTCGAAAGCACGGACGCACCGGTGAGGAAAATGAAAAAGAAGAGGAGACATGCAAGGATAATATTGAAGAACGGACCTGCAAAACCGATTAAAATCTTTATGATGGGCGGCTTGTGGGTATAGGATCGGGGGATATCCTCCTGCGCTACCTCCTCGTCCGGCGATTCGCCGAGGAGCTTCACATACCCGCCGAGCGGCACTGCTGACAGGGCATACTCAGTTTCTCCTCTTTTGAATGTCAGAAGCTTCTTTCCGAAACCGAGCGAAAACGCCAGAACCTTCACGTTGGCAAGACGCGCAACGAGATAATGGCCCAACTCATGCGCAAATATAAGGATGCCCAATGCAATTATTGCGTAGATTGCGCTAGTCAATCGACCTCCTCAATCGTTCCATGACATGGTGCATCGCCCATCTATGCACCTCCCATATAATATGCTCATCTTCAATCTCCGGTATATGCGTATGGTGGGTCAGTGCTTCATCAATCAGCCGGGCTATGTCCGTAAACCCGATACGTCCCTCCATGAAAGCGGCTGCCGCAACCTCATTTGCTGCATTGAAAACGATGAGAGCACTATCGCCTATTTCAAGTGCGTCATAGGCTAGCTTAAGCGCCGGGAACCGGTCCACGTCCGGTGTGGCAAAGCTCAGCTTGCGCAGCGTTGCCAGTTTCACCTTGCCGAACGAGAGGTTTGTCCGCACCCCTTCATTGAGCGCAAAAGAGATCGGGATTCTCATGTCAGGATGGGCAAGATAGGCAAGCAGAGAGCCGTCTCTCAGCTCCAGCATCCCATGCACGACACTCTCAGGATGTATCAAGACCTTTATCCTCTGAGGATCCAG